>DATGXM010000262.1:0-14136 GCA_035298985.1 Azonexus sp.
TGTTGATCAACCCGACGATCACCCCCTTGGGCAACGAGGAGGTTGCCGGCTGGGAGGGCTGCCTGTCAGTGCCCGGCCTGCGCGGCGAGGTACCGCGTTTCCAGCGCATCCGCTACCAGGGCTTCGACCCGGAAGGGCAGTCGATAGATCGCACGGTCGAGGGATTCCATGCGCGGGTGGTGCAGCACGAGTGCGATCACCTGATCGGCCGGCTTTTCCCGTCGCGCATTCGCGATTTCTCCCGTTTCGGTTTCACCAGCGTTCTGTTCCCGGAGCGGGTGGCGGACGACTGATGGTTCCTGCCGACCCGCATTGACGGCAAGGTGGGAAAGCGGCGCATCTTATTCACACCGTACGACCAGCGCGGTCAGGTGTTATCGTTGGGCAGCCATTCGTTTACGGTCCCGTGCTTCTTCCCGTGCCGATAGCTGGACATTGTGTCCGTCAACGGCCCCCTGACAGCCAGGACAGGGAAGAGAGCAACATGAATTTTCAGCAACTCCGCATCATTCGGTAGACCGTTCGCCAGAATTTCTACCTGACCGAGGTTTCCAACGCTCTCTACACCTCGCAACCCGGCGTCGGACATCAAGGACATCGAAGACGCACTGCGGTTGATGGAACTGAGGACGTAGCCGTGGCCCGTCAGGAATTGACGCAGGCGGTTTCGTACGACATAGGCATGTTGCGGGTGATGGTCCAATAGAAACAAACGATCAGGCGGCAAGCTTCCGTGTATTGCGGGGCTTGCCGTTTTTGTTTGATGATGCCGGCTTACTCGGTCCGGCTCCAGGATACATGGTAATGAATTCCCTGTAGGCCTCTAGGGCTGCTGGGACAAGTCGGATCCATGCGGGGTCAATCGGTAGGCAGTTGCTGATGGAAGTTTCGAAGGTTCCGGCCGCCTTGGCGCGAGCAATCTTCTCAGGAACAAGCCAGCGCGAAACGTACCAATTAAAACGAGGTGAATCTGCGGGGAGCCTTGCTACGGCATAGACCCAGCGGATTAGATCGATGGCTTCTTCTTGTTCTGGAGTGGTGATCTTATGCAAAAGGGTTGGATTGTAGGGGCTGTGAAGTCCTTTTTTTTCGGCGTCAGAAATACGCATAATTTGTATTTATGCGACAGATAATCGTGTCAGTATTCCCCGACGTAGGAACTCCAGATAATTCCTACAAAATCATGCAGCTAGCCGATGCATAACATCCCGCCAAAGGGCTTTTTCAGCGTCGCTTTTTGCGCGCTCCTCGTGTAGCTTCAAAAGCCACTCGATAGGGTCAAACCCTGCAATTTCGCAGGCGAGAATGACCTTCTCTGCTGACAAAGGGAGTTCTTCCCTGTTGTATTTGACGATTGTTGGCTGACCTACGCAAAGTAGTTTGGCAAGGCGATAGTCAGAACACCCGCCCTGATTGGCTTTCAGGGCATTCAGCAAATCAATAGAAACCGACATTTTCATTCCCCAATGAACTGTGCGAAATGAGCATAGTTCACCAACCCCGTATGCACAATCGTTGCGTAACCACGGATTGCTTCCCTTCCGGGGGAACGGTATCCTTCGCCTGCCGGGTGGTCCCCAAGACCTGACCTCATTCCCCAATGACCAGCGAGGGCACCCGGCACCGTTCGTGAAGGGCAGTCCCTGCCCCCTACGCAGGCCGGCGTGGATTCCGGTGCCAACTGCCCTTCACGAACGGTCCGGGGCGGTGCAGTACAAATTTGGGGAAAGACCATGAATCCACTTCAAGCAGCCATAACGGCCGCCAAGAAAGTCCCAGCCTGGGGGCTGTACGCAGCCCTCCGTTACGCCATGAAACACGGTGCCACCTTCGCGCAGTTCCACATCGCCGAACGTAACGAGGAAAAGCGCCGCACCCGCCAACGTATACGTAGCGAGTTCGGGGGGTACATGGCATGAACATCAGAGACTATCCGCAATTCTGGGAGCTAAACGATGCCTTCTTTGACGCCTTCTGGGAGTCGGACTGCCCCCATCTAGCGTGCTGGTGCGCTGGGCCGATATGAAACCCGTCGCCTCCTTCCTCCCCACGCCTGCCCAGGTGATCGCCGTTGGCGACATCTGGGACAAGACGACCAAAGAGGCCCGTTACATCCTGCTGACCCTTGGCGGCCAGCTGGGCGTAATCGGGCCTTCGATACCCTGGGCAGACATCCCAGCCACCTTCCGCCTCGAGCTGGTGCACCGCGTGTACCTGTTCCGCGACCTGCTAAACCAGGTGCTGCCGTGATGTTCATCAACAACCAGAACGAGGACGCAATCGGCAGCGCGGAATTTTCCGACGCTCAATGCCAAGCCGCCGCCGAGTTCGGCCTGCGAGTCCGGTGGCCTTTCTCACCAGTGGGTGACATCCGCGATTTCTTCTTCATGTGGTGCGGAACGTGACCCTCGCCTGCGAACCCGAATTCATCCGCGCACTCGGCCTCGGCCTGGTGTGCGGTTTCATTTTTGGCGCTGCTGCGGCTGGCGCCTATGTCCTGCATCAGACCGGCCGAATCCTCGATCTGGTCGAGAAAAACCACCAATGACTGCACCCGCGCAAATAACTCTCGGTACTTACACGAAATCGATACACGCCCGGAAGCGGCAAAGCGAAATCGACCCGGAATGGTCTGATCGCCGGTCGAAACAGCAGGCCGGCCGCTACTCGTTGATGCGCACCGCCCAGGGCCTGCTCTGGAAGAAGGGCAACGAGTGGCGCGACCAGGCCCGCACCTGCTGGTGCTGCCGGTCCATGAAGCGCGAAGCCGGAACCGTCAGCGTGTACCGCAACGAGGACGGCAGCGGATCGAGCCTCACCGGCCTGAACCGCTGCGGCAACATCTGGACCTGCCCGGTCTGCGCGGCCAAGGTCGCCGAGCATCGCCGCGCCGAATTGTCGGCCGCCCTGGTCTCGCACCTGGGCAACGGCGGCGGCGCCTACCTCCTGACCCTGACTTTCCCGCATGAGGCCGACCATCCGATTGCCGAACTGCTCGAACGATTCACCAAGGCCCGCCAGCGCCTGCAAAACTCCCGCGCCTGGAAGCGGATCATGGCCGACGCCGGCCGCCTGGGCAGTGTCGCCTCACTCGAAGTCACCATCAGCCAGGAGAACGGATGGCACCCGCACCTGCATCTGCTGATCTTCGCCCAGTTCAACGGGTTCAATGAAGGAGACCCGATCAACGACCAGGGAGACCTGCTTTCCCCGGACATCATCGAACTGAAGCACGCCTGGACCAACATCCTGCTGAAGACCGGCCTCGGCGACCAGAAGAAGCTGCACCACATGCTTGACCACGCCCTGAACGTCCGTGGCGGCAACCAGGCTGCCGAGTACATCGCCAAGTACGGCCGCGACGAACGCTGGGGTCAATCCTCGGAAATGACCCGCCACTACGCCAAGCAGGGCGGGGCAGGGCAGCGCGACGGCCTCGACCATTTCACCCCGTTCCAACTGCTGGCCTGGGCCGGCAACGGCGACGAATGGGCCACCCGGAAATTTATCGAGTACTCCGAAGCCATCGAAGGCAAACGCGCCGTCACCTGGTCGCCAGGCCTGAAGAAGGAACTCCTCGGCAACGATGACCAGCTGACCGACGAAGAACTGGCCGCCCAGGATGACCCCATGCCCGAGCAGCTGCATGTCGGCGAACTCGACCAAGAGCAGTATCAGACTCTGTTCCGCCACAACCGCCTGCCGGACTTCGTGCGCTACGTCGCCCAGTCCGCCACCTGCCAGGCCGACCTGGACGAATACATCCAGGCCATCAAGACGACCCCCGCGACGCATTCCGGCGCCCTGGTTATCCGCTCCCTGTTTGGGCGTAAGGTTTCGGATTCCAACCCCAACGGTGCACGGAGAATGATCGTATGAAGACTTTTCGCATGGGTGACCGCGTCCGCATCCTGACCGGCAAAGCCGCTGGCCGTATCGCCGTCGTCGAAGTGGAGCGCCTGGCCGGCGGCAAGCCGAACTCTTACTGCGTGGTGCTCTTCGACAACGGCCGCCCGTTCCGTCGCTGGTATGACGCGGAAAAACTCGAAATTCATTCGACCGAGGAAAGCGATGGAAACTGAAAAAGACCTTCTCGACCAGGTAAAGTCGAAGCTTGAGCAGCTGCCGGGCCTCTACCGTGACAAGGTGTCCGAAGTCATGGACCCGCTGATCGAACTGTGCGAACGAATCCTCGTCCGCCTGGATGCCGTCGAGGATGAAATCGATGGCTAAAGATCACATCGGGCACATCGCCTGCCCCTGCTGCGGCGAGGATGCCGAAGTCCGCGAGCAGAAGAACAAGCGGGCCTACGTGCTCTGCACCTCTGCCCTCTGCGGCTTTCAGGGCTTCACCCGTTCTACCGGCGCTGACCAGGGAATGCGCGCCAAGATGAAGCCGAAGGCCGCCCCGGTCGCACCGGCACCCGATCCCGCACCAACTCCCGAACCGAAGAAAGGATTTTTCGATGACATCCTCTGACCAGGCACAACCCGCAGTCACCCTCCCGCCCGAGCTGGCCCAGATCGCCGCCGAAGCCGAAGCCCTGAACCCGCCGCCGGTCGCCGGCCAGGAACAAGCCGCCGCACCGGCCGCCACCGTCGCCCCGGTCAATTACCAGGAAGAGGCTGAAATGATCGTCGGCATGCTGTTCGAAGGCTGCTCCAGCTTCTACCCGAGCACTCAGACGATCCTGAACCAGCGCCAGGCACGCTTCGCCGCCGCCCTGGGCAAGGTCATGGAAAAGCGCCAGTGGTCGCTGGCCGCCTTCCTCGGCCGCTGGGGTGCCGAAATCGAACTCGGCTTCGTCGCCGCCACGATGGCGATTCCCGTCGTCAAGGCCATCGAGCACGACCGCGCTGCCGCCAAGGCGCTGGAGCAGAAGGAAGCCGCCGCCCAGCGCCCGGCCGATCCTCAACCGCCGCGCCCTGAAGGCGACCCCTACGCCAAGTTCGCCGAGCAGCAGGGCCAGCAGTGAAAGCCGTGTTTTCCCCGAATGGCCAAATGTACCTGGACAGGCCGCCGGTCTTCCCCTCGCTGCTGCGTGGTCAGCCATCACTGGTCATCCGCTTCACTGATTGGTCACTGACCGGGTGGGAGCTATGAGCAAGATCGACGTCAACCAGTCCGCCGACATCCGCGCCGTCATGGGCGCCACCGGAACCGGCAAAAGCCACTACGTGAAACCCGAACTGGCGAAGGCAAAGCGCGCCCTGGTCTGGGACATGGAGGATGAATACACCGACATCCCCGCCGTCACCCTGGCCGAACTGCCCCATGCCCTGCACAAGGCAGGCACCGGACCGGTCAAGCTGCGCGTCGTGCCGAGCACCGACGAAGCCAAGCGCAAGATCGAGTTCGACCTGTTCTGCCGTACCGCCATGGCCGTCGGCAAGCTGCTGATCATCGCCGAGGAACTGCGCTTCGTGACCGAGCCTTCCCGCTCGCCGTCGGGATGGGCAGGCATCAACCTGCGCGGCCGCAAACGGGGCCTCAAGGTCATCGGCACAAGCCAGCGCCCGGCCAGCATCGACAAGGATTTTCTGTCGAACGCGACCTTCATCCGCTGCGGTGCCCTGGGCTTCCCGCCTGATCGCACCGCCGTGGCCGCCGTCATGGGCATCGACCCGGCCCTGATCGAGCAGCTAGAGGGATACGAGGCAATCACGTGGCAGCGAACCCCAAGAAAAATCACGCTGCCGCCCAGGCTGGCGAAAAAAGCGGCCTAACGTATACGTAACACCCCCTTCGCAGGGGGTTTTTTTTCGCCTAGATTTCGGCCTGCGCGGTGAGTAGGGCACCACGGTTCAACCAACCAACTGGAGCCACTACCATGCACCAAGCACTCAAAGTCGCCGCCATCGCCTACGTGACCATCGTCATCGCCAAGCGCGTCCCGGTCCTCCGCGACTACCTGTAATCGCACCCACTTTCCAGACCAATCGGAGAAATTCATGGGTGCCCAATACCGCATCGCTCACAAAATCGCGTCCGTGCCCGTCACGGCAGGCGGTTTCGCCACGGTCGATATCCCCCGGGATTACGACTACGAAACCATTTTCATGCGCGTCACCGGCGGCCTGCAGGTCACCGCGCTGGCGACTTCCGTCCGTGCCGAAGCGCCGTGCCAGGTCATCCAGCGCGCCGAACTGATCGCCGACGGCAAGAACAACATCTTTTCCGCTCCCGGCTGGTTCGCCGTCCTCGGCAGCTATGACCGCAAGCTGATCGAGTACAACGCCCGCGCCTGCACGCCGCCGTCTGGTGTTGCCGTCGCCACCTACCAGGTGGAAGCCATCGGCACCATCGATCTGATGTCGCCGGATTCGGTCCGTCCGAAGGATTCCAATTTCCGTTCGTCCGGCCTGTCCCTTTTCCAGCTGCGCCTGACCTTCGGCCAGCCGGGCGATGCCTTCGTTGGCGGCACGGTCGTCTTCAACAACATGTTTGTTGAAATCTTCGCCCAGAAGCTGGTCGAGTTGCCGGATGCCTCCGGTGCTCTGTCTGGCCCGGTCGCCCTGAAGAAGGTTTCGTATCAGGAAGTCGCTGTACAGGCCTCGAACGCCAACCAGGAACTGCGCCTCCCGGCCGGCAACCGAATCAAGTCCGTCCTGGTGCGCAGTGCCGGCAGCGTCACCGCCGACGAACCGAGCACGGCCATCCTGAACAACCTGACGCTGCAGGCCGGCGTCGATGTCCGCATGAACTTGTCCGGGGCCAATCTCCGCGCCAAGAACAACGCGGACTACGGCCAGCTGCAGGCCGGCTACTACGTCGCCGACGTGACTTCCAAGGGCTGGGCGGGCATCAACCTGACCGACCTCTGGGACGTGACCGGCGTCGCCGAGCCGAAGCTGATCATGGATGTGACCGGCGGTGCCTACAACAAGGTGCAGGCTGTCATCACCGAATACATCATGGCCTAACGGCCCGATGTGAAACACCCGCCCTGGTCACAAGCCGGGGCGGTTTCCTGAGAGCAAAACATGGGTTTCTTCAAGAGCGTCGTTCAGGCTGTCACCAACTCGGTCAAGACGATCTCCAACCCTTCGAAGATGCTCTCGATGCGGGAAGATGTCCTGCGCCCAGGCGGATCGCTCACCCTGGACGACTTCTTCAAGCGTGTCGACCCCGTACTCGACACCCTGGACCCGATGCACAACATCGTCCAGGAGCGCACCACCGGGCAAAGCACGACCGAAGGGCAAAGCCCGTATTTCCAGAAGTACGCCCCGATGATCGTCGATGCCTTTTTTCCGGGCGTCGGCACCGCTGCTGCCGGGGTATCGAATATCTCCGATGGCAACACCACCAAGGGCATCCTGCAAGTTGCGGGCGGCACGTATGCGCAATGGGGCGGGGGAGGGGGATTCGCCTCCGGGATCGGCAGTGCCATCAAGATCGGCGCCGGGGCCTATGCCATCTACGACAGCGCCAACACCCTGAAAGGCTATTACGGCGCACCGCCGCCGAACATGGTCAGCACCACGCAACAAGCTGCGCCGGCCTACGCCAGCACCGGGGCCGGCACCGCCTACGGGAAATTTACCAACGCCGTTGATCCGGCCGCCAACGAGGCAGCCGTCGCCGCCAACCGCCTGAAGGCAATGAGCGACGCCAGGGACAAGAACCTTGGCCTGCTCGCCCTCGCTGCCCTCGGCCTCTACCTGGGATTGCACCATGGATGAAACCATTGATATGACCGGCTTCTATAACGACCCGTGGTCCTTTTCGACGCCGGGCAATTTGTACGATTCGCCGATCCTGCAGGACACGAACTATTCGGTCGACTACAACCAGCCGGCCGTCGGCATGGACGTCCTGCCGGCCGTCACCACCAACGAGCCGACCGTCTTCACCAGCGCCGCCCCGAGCACCAGCTCGAACGTCGACTGGCTGAAGTCGGCAACCGGCGCCATCGACTACGGCCTGAAAGTCATGCAGACCGGCCTGGCCGCCAAGGGCCAGTATCAGGACCAGTCCCTGAACGCCTACCTGAAGACCGCCCAGGTCGATATCGCCCGCACCCAGGCCGGCGCCGCCATGGATGTCGCCCGGCTCAACGCCACCACGGCCGAGAAGGTCGCCACCCTGCGGGCGAACGCCGCCAACACCGGGGCCGTCGCCGCCAACCTCGGCCGCGACATGGGAAACAACTCCCTGATGCTGTGGCTGACCATCGCGGGCGTGGCCTTCGCCTTCGTTCAGGTCATCCAGTCGGCGAGAGGCTGATATGGCCATCTCGTCCGATAACGTCAAGGCTGTGCTGATCGCCGGCTTCGGCATCGCCATCGCCTACACCGTCTGGAAGCTGTACAACAAGGCCGGACAAATGGGCACCGACCTGGTGACCGCTGCCGGCCAGATCGAAAAAGACCTGGTGCAGGGCATCACCAACATGGGCAACACCGTCGGCAACCTGGCCGACAAGGTGAAGGAGGGGATAACCGGCGGCGTCGATTCCGTTGCATCGTCCCTGGGCATCGATACCAGCGGCTATCAGATGCCGGCCGGCTACGGTGCCACGCTGCTGCCCTTCAGCCGCTGGCCGCAGTCGGCTATTGACGGCATCAACGCCGCCAACCGCCTGCGCGGCATCAAGCGCACCTGGAAGTTCGAAGGCGATTTCGCCGGCTGGAAGGTGTACAGCGACGGCACGATCATCAGCCCGGACGGCTACTACCTGCGCGACCTGATCGCCGCGGGGGATGTCAGCAGCACCCAGGCCAATTTCGCCTTCTCCGAAATCCCCGACAGCTTTTCCGGGCTGACCTTCGATCAAACCAAATACCAGTGGCAGACCGCCCAGGAGTGACCATGCAGCAATTCCTCGACAAGCCCTCTATCGACTTCGGCGCCGTCCGCGACGGTCGCCGCTCCATGCCGCTGTGGATGGACATCGACCTGACCGCCGCCCGCAGCATCGCCGGCAATTCGGCACTGTCCATCAACATCGCCGGCAATTCCTTCTACGTCGACCAGGACACGACCAACGTCGGTTTTGCCACCGTGCATTTTCAGGACACCAACCTGGGCAACGCCTCGGCGCCCATCTTCGTGTCGCCGGGTTTCATCGGCAATGTGCCGTTCACCCAGATCCTGATCGAGAATTCCGCCCAGCCCGGCAAGCGCCTGCGCATCTTCTACGGCGTGGATCTCGACTTCCAGGCGGGCGTGAACGCCTCGATCAGCATCGGCGGCACCGTGTCGGTATCCAACGCCCTGGCTGATGCCGCGCTGACCGCCGGATATGGCAACGTGGGCCTGCTCGCCGCTGCAACCGCCGTTCAGGTCGTCGCCCCGGCCGCCAACGTCAACGGCATCGTCGTGCACTCGGCCGGCATCATTACCTACACCGGGGGCACCAATAACTGTGCCCTGGTCGCCAAGAATGCCGCCCCGGCCACCGTGGTCGACGGCGACGTGATCCTGATGGCCGCCAGCGGTGCCGCCTTCTCGGCCGTGCCGTCGATTCTGTCCAAGCTCAATCGCATCCCGGCCGGCAAGGGACTCTACTTCATTTCGACCAACGCCGAAGCCGCGCCATCCTGCCGCAACGTGGCCTACACCATCCTGTGATGCTCAGCCAGAAATCCCTAGACCGCATGGCCGGCGTCGATCCGCGCCTGCAGGCCGTCATCGGGGCCGCCGCCGCCATCTGCCCGCTGCAATTCGTCGTCACCGAAGGCCTGCGCAGCAAGGAACGCCAGGCCATGCTGGTGCAGGCCGGCAAGTCGCAGACGATGAACTCCGAGCACTGCAAGGGCAGGGCGGTCGACATCGCCGTCATCATCGACGGCAAGGCCGACTGGACCTGGTCGAACTATCAAAAGGTCGCCCTGGCCGTGAAGGCGGCGGCCCTGCAACTCAACGTCCCGGTGCAATGGGGCGGGGACTGGACCACCCTGAAGGACGGTCCGCACTTTCAACTTAAACCAGGAGCATGACCATGGCGAACGGCCAAAAGACGCGGGCCATCATCACCCGCTTGAGCGAACCCAGCACCTACGCGGGGCTGGGCCTGTTACTGCACGGCATCATGGGCTTGATCGCCTCCAAGGGAACGGATGGACAAGCCTGGGGGACCGTGGCCACTGGCCTCGGCGCCGTGTTTCTACCGGAGAAAAACGGGAACACCTGAGCGACCCGTTAATTTTTGTTTCAACTGTGGAAAGGAAATGACCGAATGAAAACCAAGACTGTCCCTGGCTTCGAACGCCTCGCCGGCCGCCCGCCGCTGGTCGTGTGGCACACCTTCGAAGTCACCCCCGACGGCCAGCTGGCCCACCTGATCGACGGCGTGCCCCGCGCCACCGTCCCGCCCGAAGGCTGGGCCGACTACTGCACGACCTACCCGGACGCCCAGGACATCGTCGACGAACTGACCAAGCCGACCGAAGTCAAGCCGGCCGCCCCGGAAGCCGACCAGGAACAACCGGCCGCCCCGAGCATTCAGGACCAGCTGGCCGCCGCGCTGGCGACCGTGCAGGCCCTGCAAGCCCAGGTCAGCGAACAGGTCAGCCAGCCCGCCGCGTAACTACCGGATCATTCGCCGCCCCAAAGTCGCCCACCCGTAACAGGTGGGCGATTTTTTTTTGTAGCGTCGCCACCTGTTCCGCCAAGGCGCGGGCGTGCTGCTGCTGGTAGTGCCAGCCGGCAATCTCCAGGGCGCTATAAGCCGTTCTGGTCCCGATCACATACAGCCGATCCCCATCAAAGCGGATATCCCGCCACGCCGTCGACATGCCGGGCAGGCGCCCCTCGGCCATCAGCACCAGGAGCAACCAGGCCGGCCGGGGAATGACCGTGGAACCATCCAGCCATCGCCCCAGCGTCGATCGATGGATGCCGAATACCTTGAGCACCTTGCTGCGCCCGATCGTGCCAACGTGCGCGGCAATGTCGTCCGGGCTGGCCGGCGGCTCCGGAAAGTCGGGAATGGTCGCGCCGCAACGTCGGCCGATTTTCTTCCTGGCCCGTTCATAGTCAGAGAACCACGCCGAATAGGCACGCTGATACGCATTTTTTTCAACTTTTTTTTCGGTCATTTTTCCGGTCTTTCTACGCGTTTTGGATAAAAGGGAAAACCTTCTAAAACGGGTCGTTTTTCGCTGGGGAACGAAAAGATCACGGAAAGTTAAAAACTATGCTGAATGAAACGGATAATTTGTATTATGTAAAGTAATTGGTTATCGACAAGTTGCTCGCCCTTTGTTGGCCGGCTATTTGTCAGTAGTCTGTTTTTTCTGCATCCTTGTTCACTCCCTTTGGTCAAGGATTGCCGATGATGCCCCGAGCCCAGCAATATCTGGATGGTCGAATCCGCCTCTATGTCGGGGACCTCACTGAACACGCGGTCGACGCCATCGTCAATGCGGCGAACAGCAGCCTGCTCGGCGGCGGTGGCGTTGATGGTGCGATCCATCGTCGTGGCGGAACGGCGATATTGGAGGCTTGCCGACAAATCCGCAGACATGAGTGGCCTGATGGCTTGCCGACCGGCGAGGTCGTGATGACCACCGGCGGCCTATTGCCGGCGCGTTACGTCATTCACACCGTGGGGCCGATTTACGGCCAACACGCAGGCAAGGAAGCCGACCTGCTCGCCGCCTGCTATCGCAACGCGCTTGAACTTGCCGTCCGGAATAGGCTGCGCACTCTGGCCTTCCCGGCGATCTCGACTGGCGTCTATGGCTATCCGCCAGACCAGGCAGCTGCCGTTGTCTCCCGCACCTTGAGCGAGACAATTCCACTCCACCCTGGCATCAAGGAAGTCCGGCTGGTGTTTTTCAACCGCCAGCAATGCGATGTTTTTGGCGAGAACCAGCAATTTGGCGCGTAATCTTGGCGACGCCCTTTTGAGCAATTGAGCTGCTGCGGCATAATCCGTGCTTCAGCCAGAAGCATTTGCCGTTTCCGGCTCACTATTTACCCGGAGAAATGACGCATGAAGCGTCTCGATATCGATAACGCCATCCGCTTGCACAATCAGTGGCGACGCCAGTTCCTGAACGCCTTCGCCGGCGGTGACTATGCCGACATGCCCTTGTCCGAGCATCGCTGCTGCACGCTGGAACTCGCGCTGAGCCGGGAGGTCGCCGCAGGCAACAAGAGCGTTCTCGCCGCCCTGCTCGCCGCCGACCGGCATTTTCATGCTTTGGCGAATGAAATCATCGACCTGAGCAACAATGGTCTGGGCGATTCTGCCGACCTGCTGCTGCCTGACCTGAACGAAGCAGCGCATCGCCTGATTGCCCATCTCGACGACGCCCGCGCTGTCAGCGAAAGTAAGTAATCCGACCACCGCCGCCGCATTTTGGCGGTTACTCAACAAAAAAGCAGCCTAGGCTGCTTTTTTGTTGAGGTCTTAGCCCACCCAGCGGCGAGCGTTGCGGAACATGCGCATCCACGGCGAATCCTCGCCCCAGTTTTCCGGGTGCCAGGACATCTGCACGGTGCGGAAGACGCGTTCTGGGTGCGGCATCATGATGGTGAAGCGGCCGTCGGCCGTGGTCACCGCCGTCAGGCCGCCCGGCGAACCGTTCGGGTTGTATGGATAGACCTCTGTCGGCTCCCCCTTGTTGTCGACATAGCGGACAGCCGACAGCACCTTGGCCTGGTCATCGGCATTGTCGAACACCGCCCTGCCCTCGCCGTGCGATACGACGATAGGCACTTGCGAGCCTTCCATGCCACGGAAGAAGATCGACGGCGATTCCAGGATTTCGGTCATCACGAAGCGGGCTTCGAACTGTTCGATCTTGTTCCGGCGGAAAGCCGGCCAGTGCTCGGCGCCCGGGATGATGGACTTCAATGCGCTCATCATCTGGCAGCCGTTGCAGACGCCCAGCGCGAAGGTGTCGGGACGGTTGAAGAAGGCGGCGAACTCGTCGCGGCAGCCGTCGTGCATCAGGATGGTCCGCGCCCAGCCGAGGCCGGCACCGAGCACGTCACCGTAGGAGAAGCCGCCGCAGGCGACCAGACCCTTGAAGTCCTTGAGGCTGACGCGGCCACTCAATATGTCGCTCATATGGACGTCGACCGCGGCAAAGCCGGCGCGGTCGAAGGCGGCGGCCATTTCGTAATGGCTGTTAACGCCCTGCTCGCGCAGGATGGCGACACGCGGACGGCCGCTGACCTGGGCATAGACCTGGGTGAAATCTTCCTGCGGATCGAAGGTCAGCTTCGGCGTCAGGCCCGGATCGGCGACGTCGAGGATGCGGTCGAATTCCTGCTGGGCGCAGCTCGGGTTGTCGCGCATGGCTTGCATCTGGTAGCTGGTTTCCGACCAGGCACGCTGCAGATCGACACGCTTTTCGCGCAGTACGCGCTTGGCGTTGCGGGTGACGCGGATTTCGTCCCACTCGTTCAGGGTGCCGACGAAGTGATACGGCACGCCGCAGGCACGCAGGATGGGCGTGACCTTCTCGCGGTCGGCGCGGCGGATCTGGATCAAAGCGCCGAGTTCCTCGTTGAACAGGGCGCGGACGATATGTTCGAAATCGCGGCCGGCCAGCAGGTCGGGACGCTTCTCGGCACCGTCAACATCGAGCGCGGCGCCATCGAAGCACAGGCCGTCGAGATCAAGCGACACGCCGCGGCGGCTGGCGAAGGCCATTTCGCAGGCGGCGACGAACAGGCCGCCGTCGGAGCGGTCGTGATAGGCGAGCAGCAGGCCGTCGCGGTTGAGTTTCTGGACGGCGTCGAACAGCCCCTTCAACTTGGCCGGCTCGTCGACATCCGGGGCGTCGCTGCCGGTGGCGTTATAGACCTGGGCCAGGGCCGAGCCGCCGAGGCGGTTCTGGCCGAGGTCGAGCAGCAGCAGTTCGGTTTCGCCCTGATCGACGGCCAGTTGCGGCGTCTTCGTCTTGCGCACGTCGTCGACCGCGGCAAACGAGGTGACGATCAGCGACAGCGGCGACACCACCTGCTTCTTCTCGCCCTGCTCTTCCCAGGCGGTGCGCATGGACAGCGAATCCTTGCCGACCGGGATCGAGACGCCGATCGCCTTGCACAGCTCGGAGACGGCCTCGACGGTATCGAACAGGCGGGCGTCCTCGCCGGCGACGCCGCAGGGCGCCATCCAGCGTGAGCGTTGCGCCGCAATGTCCGGCGAAGGCCATTTCGGCGACGGTCGC
>DATGXM010000263.1:0-6044 GCA_035298985.1 Azonexus sp.
GCCTGGCCAGCCTGTCGGCGGCGATGGTGGAGCGGCGCCTGTTCGAATCGATCCATGCCCGCGATCTGCTGGTCTGCTTCCGCCGGTGCCGCGATGAGCCGGGGCATTTCGACGAAGGCCTGGCCGCAGTTTCCGGCGATGGCCAGATACTGTCCATCAATCGGGCCGGCCTGGATATTCTCGGGATTCGCCGCGTCGATGCGGTGCGCCGGCATTTTTCGATAGTCTTCGAAAGCAACCTGTCGGCGTTGATCGATCGCCTGCGCGCCAATCCGCTGGCCTGCGACGAACTGGTGGTCAATGGCCGGCGGCTGGAGGTCCGCCTGCGCGGGCAGTTGCCGCCGTTCCGCCTGGCCGGAGCAGAGTCCAAACCGGCGCCCCGTCGTCCCGCGTCGGCCGAACCCGTCACCCTCGACAGTCTGAGCACCGGCGATGCCCGGCTGCAGGCGGCAATCGACCGCGCCCGTCGCATGCTGGACCGCGACATCCCGCTGCTGATCCAGGGCGAATCCGGCGTCGGCAAGGAATTGTTCGCCCAGGCCTTCCACCATGGCGGCTCGCGTCGCAAGGCGCCGTTCGTCGCGTTGAATTGCGCGTCGATTCCGGAAACCCTGATCGAGGCCGAACTGTTCGGCTACGAAGGAGGGGCCTATACCGGCGCGCGCAAGGAAGGGGCGCCGGGCAAGATCCAGCAGGCGCATGGCGGTACGCTGTTCCTCGATGAAATCGGCGACATGCCGCTCAACCTGCAGACGCGCTTGCTGCGCGTGCTGCAGGAGCGCAGCCTGACGCCGCTGGGCAGCCTGCGGGCGATCCAGGTCGACATCTCGCTGGTCTGCGCGACGCACCGCAATCTGCGTGACGAAGTGGCGCGCGGCACCTTCCGCGAGGACCTCTACTATCGGCTGAACGGGCTGACGGTGACTTTGCCGCCGTTACGCGAGCGCAGCGACATCCGCCAGATCGTCGCCAAGCTGGCCGCCGTCGAGAGTGCCGGCCGCGAGCCGGTCACCTTCTCGGCAGGAGCGCTGCAGGCCATCGAACGCTATGGCTGGCCGGGCAACTGCCGCCAACTGAGCCACGCCATCCGGCTCGCCGTCGCCCTGCTCGACGAGGGCGAAACGCTGATCACCGAAGCCCACCTGCCCGAAGAGCTGTTCGAGGAGATGCCGCGCACGGCAGCCGAAGCTTCATGGACGCCGGCACCGCCCGAATGCGTCTACAGCCTGGATGAAATCGGCCGTGAAGTGACCCGACGTACGCTCGAAGCGGCTGGCGGCAACATTTCGGCGGCGGCGCGCCTGCTGGGCATCAGCCGCAACACGCTGTACCGCAAGCTGGGCAAGACCATGGGGCGCGCCGGCGATACGGTCAAGGATTGAGGCAGGGTGGACGCCCGCTCGGCCGGCCGCTACGCTGCGGGCTGCCGGTCGACGGCGGACTATCGGAAAAACAAGGGGTAGCGATGAGAGTGGTGGTGCAGCGCGTGCGCACGGCGTCGGTGGCGGTCGACGGGAAGCTGTGCGGGGAAATCGGCAGCGGTCTGCTGGTTCTCGCCGGTTTCGAGGAAGCCGACGGCGACAGCGATCTCGACTGGATGGCCGGCAAGATCGTCCGCACGCGGATTTTTGCCGATGAAAACGGCACGATGAATCGCAGCGTGCGGGAAGCCGGCGGCGACATCCTGGCAGTTTCCCAATTTACCCTCTATGCGTCGGTCAAGAAGGGCAACCGCCCATCGTGGAGCCGGGCGGCGCGTGGCGAAGTGTCCCGGCCGCTGTTCGAGCGTTTTGTTGAAAAACTGGCCGCGGAATTGGGCAAGCCGGTGCCCACCGGCGTGTTCGGGGCCGACATGCAGGTGCAGTTGATCAATGACGGGCCGGTGACCCTGAGCATCGATTCGCGGCAACCCGAATAAGCGTTTCAGGCGGCGGCGAACGTCGGCTGCAGTGGCGTCCGGCCAGCCGGCCCCGCTTACTCGTGGCCGGTCTCGGTGCTGGAAATATTGGCGGGATAACCCTGCGGATCGTCCCGGTGGTCGTAGATTTCCTTGATGTGGAATTCCAGGTCGGTCAGGGCGCCGTTTTCGTCGGCGTAAATTTCCTTGATACGCAGGATTTCCGGTAGCGCCTTCTTCAAGGCGACGACCAGGCTGGGGTCGAAATGGCGGCCGGCCTGCTCGTCGAAGTACTGCAGCGCGGCGTCCACCGGCACGGCAGCCTTGTAGGGACGGACCGAAACCAGGGCGTCGAAGACGTCGGCGACGGCGACGATGCGGCCTTCGAGCGGGATGGCTTCCCCCTTTAGCCCCTTCGGATAGCCGCTGCCGTCCCATTTTTCGTGATGGGTGAGGGCGATGATGCGCGCCGTTTCGAGCAGTTCGTTGTCGTGCTTGCCGATGATTTCGGCGCCCATGATCGGGTGCTGGTGCATGACCGCCCATTCCGCCGCGTCGAGCTTGCCGGGCTTGAGCAGGATGGCGTCGGGGATGCCGATCTTGCCGATGTCGTGCATCGGCGCCGTATTGAAGATGATGTCGGCGGCCTCGCCGCCCAGGCCGTGGGCGAGGGCGATGAGCCGGGCGTAGTGGCTCATGCGCAGCACGTGGTTGCCGGTTTCGTTGTCCTTGAATTCGGCGGCGCGCCCCAGGCGGCGAATGATCTGCTGGCGGGTGGTGAGCAGTTCGAAGGTGCGCTGGCGGACCATGTGCTCCAGTTCGCGCGTCTGGTCGTAGAGGGCGAGATGGGTGCGCACACGCGCCTTGACGATGGGCGGGCTGATCGGCTTGGTGATGTAATCGACGGCGCCGGTTTCCAGGCCGCGCTGTTCGTCCTCGGTGCTGCTCATGGCGGTGACGAAGATGACGGGGATGCGCCGGCGGTCCGGATTGGCCTTCAGGCGTCGGCAGATTTCCAGGCCGCTCAGCCCGGGCATCATGATGTCGAGCAGGATGAGATCGGGCGGCTCGTCCGAATAGACGATCTTCAACGCCTTTTCGCCGGAGGTGGCGACCCGGACCCGGTAGTCGTCACGCAGCACTTCGCTGAGCAGATCGATGTTTTCCGGGCTGTCGTCGACAACCAGGACGCATTGTTTGGGCAGGAGGGAGGGCATGGTCGTTCGGCTTTCTGTGCGGATCAGGTGGCTTGCTGGTTGAGGGTCAGTTGCGCGAGGGTTTCCCTGGCTTCGTCAAAATCGTACAGATTGATCTGCCGGGCCAGCTGGTCGACCAGCTGCGGGTCGAAGACCTGGCGCAGCCGGCCGGAAATTTCTTCGAAGAAGTGCACCGCCGACGCGTCGTCATTGGCCAGCAGGGACTGCAGATCGGCGAGGGCATGGGTCGACAGTTCGTCTACCGGCCGGCTGGCGGCGATGGGGATTTCGGCGGCAAGCTTGCCGGCCTGGGCGACGACGGCCGGCAGGCAGTCCTGCAGGCGGGCCAGTGAGGCGTCGATGGCCGGGTCGTTGGCCGCCAACCCCTGCTTGAGGCTGTCTTCGAGCTCGCCGGCAATCCGCGCCAGGTTGCCGGCGCCGATATTGCCGGCCAGGCCGCGCAGCGTGTGGGCCCGCAGCACCATGGCGTCGCTATCGCGGCTGGCTTGGGCGGCCTCTAGCTGCTCGGCGGCAGCGGACTGGTTGTCGCAGAAGCGGACCAGCAGCCGCTGGTACATGGCGCGGTTGCCGCCGAGGCGGGATAGCGCGGCAGTGGCGTCGATGCCGGGCGGCGGTGGTTCCGGGTTGGCGGCGGGCAGCGCGACAAGGGCCCCTTCCTCTCCGGCCAGCCAGCGGGACAGGGTGGCATGGAGGACGGCAACGTCGATCGGCTTGGGGATATGGTCGTTCATGCCGGCCGCCAGGCAGCGCTCGCGGTCGCTGGCCAGCGCGTTGGCGGTCATCGCCACGATGGGCAGTTGCGCCCGGCCGGGCAGGCGGCGGATGGCCTCGGTGGCCGTGTAGCCGTCCATGACCGGCATGTGGCAGTCCATCAGCACCAGGTCGTAGGCCTGCTGCTCGACCTTGTCCACCGCCAGTCGGCCGTTTTCCGCCGTATCGACGTGGAGTCCGATATTGCTCAGCATTTCCTCGGCCAGTTCGCGATTGACCTCGTTGTCCTCGACGAGCAGCACGCGCCGTCCGGCAAATTGCGTGGACGATACGGCGGCAGGCAGTTCGGGCGCCGGCCGATTGCCGGGATCGCGATGCAGGGCCAGCATGATGCTGTCGAACAGCGTCGACGGCGTCGCCGGCTTGCTGAGGATGGCCCCGACCGTGTTATCGCCGAGGGCGGCCTGCAATTCATCGTGATCGTAGGCGGTAGCCATGACGATGGCCGCGCTGCTTTCCGGCCGGTTGCGGCGGATGCTTTCGACCAGTTCGACGCCATCCATGCCGGGCATTTTCCAGTCGATGATGAGCAGGCCGTAGCTGCCGTCCCTGGCCAGTTCGGCCAGGGCGGCCGGGCCGCTGGTCACCGCCTGGCCGGCGATGTCGAGCATGTTCAGCATGTGCAGGAAGACTTCGCAGGCACCCGGGCTGTCATCGACGACCAGGGCGCGTAGGTCGTTGGGCAGGCCGATGCGCTTTGGCGCCGGGTCCTGCGCCGACGCGACGCCGAACGGCAGCCGGAAAGTGAAGCGGCTGCCGACGCCGGGCTGGCTGGTGACGCCGATGCTGCCGCCCTGCAGCTCGACCAGGCGCTTGCAGATCGACAGCCCGAGCCCGGTGCCGCCGTATTTGCGGGTGGTCGAGGTATCGGCCTGGGCGAAGGCGGCGAACAGCTTTTCCTGCTGCTCGCCGGTCATGCCGATGCCGGTATCGATGACTTCGCAGGCGAGTTCGATGCCGTCGCCGTGACGGCTTTCGAGCTTGAGCGTGACCTTGATTTCGCCGACTTCGGTGAATTTGATGGCATTGCCGACCAGGTTGAGCAGGATCTGGCCGAGGCGCAGCGAATCGCCGATCAGGCGGTCGGGGACCTCCGGCGCGATGTCGTAGAGCAGCTCCAGGCCGCGTTCGCGGGCCTTCAGGGCGCACATGTCGCTGAGATGGCGCAGGGTGTCGTCGAGGCTGAACGGCGACTGTTCGAAATGCATCATGCCGGCCTCGATCTTCGACAGGTCGAGAATGTCGTTGATGATGCCGAGCAGGCCCTTGGCGGCGTTGTCCACCTTGTTCAGGTAGTTTTTCTGGCGGGCAGTCAGTTCGGTTTGCAGCGCCAGGTGGGTCATGCCGATGATGGCGTTCATCGGGGTGCGGATTTCGTGGCTCATGTTGGCCAGGAAATCGGCCTTGGCGGCGGCAGCCGACTCGGCGATGGCCCGCGCCCGGTCGGCCTCCCGCTCGGCCTGCTTGAGGGCGGAGATGTCGACGATGACACCAATCAATCCGTCCGGCCGGCCGTCCGGCGTGTGGAAGCCACTCACCGAGTAGAGCGTGTCGTGCACCTTGCCGCTGGCGTCGGCCAGCTGCACTTCGCGGCTGATCCGGCTGCCGTTGGCGATGACCTCTTCGTCCTCGGCCTGGTAGGCCAGACGGGATTCCATTGGCAGGTAGTCGAGATCGAGCACCCGCTTGCCGATGAAACTGTGCCGGTCGACGCCGAAAAATGCCTCGTAGGCCTGGTTGCAGCCCAGGAAGCGGGTATTAGCGCCCTTGTAGAAAATGGGATTGGGGATGGTGTCGAGCAGGGCTTGCAGGAAGGCGAACTGGCGGATCAGTTCGAACTGGATTTCCCGGCGGTCGGAAACGTCGAGGACCGTGATCAGCAGCGAATCGAGCTCGCCATCAGCATTGCGGATGGTGCTGACCTGCACGTCGCCCCAGCGCGACTGCCCGGCGCCATCGATGAATTCGAACTCGTTGCGCAGGCTCTGCGGCCCGCTGTTGTCGGGATGGGCGAGCAGATCGTCGAGACGGGCCAGCACGTCGGCCGGCAAGGCGATTTTTTCCGGATGGGCGAGCAGGTCGCCGATCGGCCGGTTGAGGAAGCGGGCGAAGGCGGGATTGATCAGGATCGGCCGGCGCTCGGCGTCCAGGCTGATGAT
>DATGXM010000264.1:0-3505 GCA_035298985.1 Azonexus sp.
GGCCATGACTGGCGCCATGAGGAAGGCGATGGCCGAAAAGCCGGAGGAATTCGACCCGCGCGCCTTCCTGAAAGCCGCCGTCGCCGCCGCCCGCGATCTCTGCCGCGCCCGCTTCGAGGCTTTCGGCAGCGCCGGCCAGGCCAGCCGCATCAAGCCGCTGCCGCTGGAAAAGATGCTCGCCCGCTACCGCTAACCAATTCGTCATTCCCGTGAAAGCGGGAATCTAGGCATCACGCATTTACTGGATTCCCGCCTACGCGGGAATGACAAGCTCGTTTCACTCTGCTGTACTTTGCGTCTTGCGGCCCCGCAGTCTGGGGCCGCCTTTTTTTGGAGGTCGCATGCGCCACACCGAATACATCATCGCCCCAAGCATCCTGTCCGCCAATTTCGCCAAGTTGGGCGAGGAGGTCGGCAATGTCATCGCCGCCGGCGCCGACTGGATACATTTCGACGTGATGGACAACCACTACATCCCCAACCTGACCATCGGGCCGCTGGTTTGCGAAGCGATCCGCCCGTGCACCACGGCGCCGATCGACGTGCACCTGATGGTCAAGCCGGTCGACCGCATCATCCCCGATTTCATCAAGGCCGGCGCCAACATCATCACCTTCCACCCGGAAGCCTCGGAGCACATCGACCGCAGCCTGTCGCTGATCCGCGACGGCGGCTGCCAGGGAGGGCTGGTCTTCAACCCGGCGACACCGCTCGTCCACCTCGACTACGTGCTCGACAAAATCGATGTCGTGCTGCTGATGAGCGTCAACCCCGGCTTCGGCGGCCAGAAGTTCATTCCCGGCACGCTGGCCAAGGCCAGGCAGGCGCGGGCCAAGCTCGACGCCTACGAACAGCAGAGCGGCCGACGTATCCGCCTCGAAATCGACGGCGGCGTGAACACCGCCAACATCGCCGAAATCGCCCGTGCCGGGGTCGATGCCTTCGTCGCCGGTTCCGCCGTCTATGGCGCCGGCAAGGACAGCGACCCGCATCGCTACGATTCCATCATGGCGGCGCTGCGTGGCGAGTTGCTGGCGGTCGGTGGTTAGGCCCGGCCAACCTGGAATGTCGTCCCTGCGGGCCATGGGCCGCCACCTGCCCGCCATTTCGACATCCAGTCAGGATTTTGTCCGCTGAAATGACGTTGGGTTTGCCGGGATGGCGGCGGGCTGGCGGATTCCGGCATTTTGTCTGACGCAAAACCCTACAGCGATATTCCGGAACGGTGTAAAGTGTTGAGCTGTTTGCAGTCTGGAAGGGGCAATCGGGGGGATTGTTCCGGCCGGTATCGGCTGGCTTGGCTAGGGAGTCCAAACGGATGCGGATCAGGAATTTCATTTTCGGTGCGTCGATCATCGTGTCGGTCCTCTTTTTTGGCGGATCGTACCTGTTGCTCGACAGGATTTTCGGTGAAGTCCTGCGCGCCAATGCCGAGCAAACCTCCGAAGCCGCCGCCAAGGTGACTTTCGCCGCGATGTACCAGCTGATGAGCCAGGGCTGGAGCCGCAGCCAGGCCGATGCCTTCGTGCACGGCACGGCCGAGGCGGGAACCAACGGCCTGTCCGTGCAGATCTATCGCAGCCAGCGGGTCAGCGAACTGTTCGGCAACATCAACCAGCCGCCGCTCGACGACGACCTGCGCGAGGCGATGGCTTCCGGCAATGTCTTCAAGCGGGACAACGATCACGTCGCCCGTCATATCTACCCGCTGATCGCCGAGGAACGCTGCCTGCGCTGCCACATCAACGTCCGGGCCGGCGATGTGCTCGGCGCCGTCGAAGTGCGCCAGGATTTCACCCATCTGCTGGCCGACGCCCGTCGCCAGTTGCTGACTGCCTTCGCCCCGCTGCTGCCGGCGGCGCTGATTGTCGCGGCGCTGGCCGTGTGGTGGGTCGGCCGCCGCATCGAGGGCGCGGTCGAGCGCCTGCAGGCCGATTTCGAGCAGGTGCAGGCGGTCGATGACCTGCGCCGCATCGCAGTCGCCGACCACGACCTCGGTTTCGTCGAATTCAACCGCATCCTCGGTGCCCTCGGCGGCGTGCTCGCCCGCCTGCGCACGGTAGCCGTGGACAAGGACATCCTCAGTTTCGAGATCGGCCTGCTCGAACGCTTCGTCATCACCTCCGAGGTGGTCCGCGACTGGCGCGAATACGTCGGCCGTCTGCTGGTGGACATCAACAGCGTGCTGCCGGCGCATACCCTGTTCTCGCTGTTCAAGATCGACGACGAAATGTTCGATCTGGAAGTCTTCTGGTACGGCCCGGTTTCCGCCGAAACCAAGGCCAAGATGGAGCACTACATCCGCGAGGAACTAGAGCGTCTGCCCAGCTTCCCCGATGTCGGCTCGTGCAACATCCATCACCACGTCGCCAACCAGGACGGGCCGCCGATCACCTTGTCCGACGCCGAGGTCGCCTTGCGTGTCAAATCCTTCTTCGTCGACAAGCCGAAGATCGGCGGCATCGTCGGCATCGGCGTCCATGCCGGTGTGCTGGACGACGAAACGCGCTACCTGGTCGTCGAGAGCGTGCTGTCCACCCTGCTCAACGTCGTCGGTTCGGTCAAGGCGATCTACAAATACACCCGCGACCTCGAGTATTACGCCACCCGCGATCCGCTCACCGACCTGTTCAATCAGCGCGTCTTCTGGGAACTGTCGGCCTACGAGGTCGGGCGCGCCCAGCGCCACGGCTACCGTTTCGGCCTGCTGCTCATCGACGTCGACAACTTCAAGCTGGTCAATGACAACTACGGCCACTCGGTCGGCGACACCTACCTGCAACGCTTCGCCCGCCAGGTACAGGGCGCCTTGCGCGATGGCGACATCTTTGCCCGCTACGGCGGCGACGAGTTTGTTGCCGTGCTGCCGGAAACCACGCAGGATGCCGTGGTGACGGTCGCCGAACGGGTCCGCAAGGCGATCGAGGAACTCGAAGTCCTCACCCCGGACGGCGTCCGTCTGCGCGTGACGGCATCGATCGGCATCGCCATCTACCCCGACCACGCCGAGAATCCGAAGGACCTGCTGCTCTTTGCCGACAACATGATGTATCGGGCCAAGGCCGCCGGCAAGGACCAGGTTGCCGTGCCGACCAAGGACGATGTCGTCGATGTCTTCCGTGACATTACGCAGAAGAGCGTCATGGTGCTCGACGCCATCGAAAATCGGCGCGTCATTCCCTATTTCCAGCCCATCCTCGATGTCGCCAATCGCCGTGTCGTGGCCTACGAGGTGCTGTCGCGCATAGAACTGGACGGCCAGATCATCCGCGCCGACGAGTTCGTCGAAATCGCCGAGCGCATCGGCGTCATCCACCGCCTCGACATGCTGGTGCTCGAACAGGCGCTGGCCACCCTGGCCTCGCGCCATCACGAGGGAGAAATCTTCGTCAACCTGTCGCCGCGCGCCCTCGTCTTCAGCGAGTTCTCCCGCGACCTGCGACGCATCGTCGCGGCCAGCGGCATTTCCCCCAGCCACATCGTCTTCGAGATCACCGAGCGCGAT
>DATGXM010000265.1:0-3722 GCA_035298985.1 Azonexus sp.
GACCAGCATTCGGGGTACTTCGGCATTTGGACGGTAACGGTAGACATCGGCTTTTTTCCGGAAAACCCTTGCATTCTACGCCTGGCCACGTATAATGCGCCGCTCTGTCAGCGCGCCCGTAGCTCAGTTGGATAGAGTATCTGGCTACGAACCAGAGGGTCGGGCGTTCGAATCGCTCCGGGCGCGCCAAACCAAAATGAAACGAGGCACTTCAGATGAAGTGCCTTTTTCATTTTCAGTGCCCGATTTGCACTGCCTTGGCTGAACAATGCTCTTTGTCGCTCCCCGCACCGTTATTGTGATGCCGTCCTTACTGGAAGAGTGTGGCTTTGGGGCAAAGCAATAAAGCGTGCGGGGCGGCCGAATGCCTGCGCTATGGCAGCCCCGGTTTCTGGCAATGCGAATCCTGGAAAGGTCCTTTGACGATTTCCCAACCGTCGCCAGGCGATGTCTGGGCGCACACGTCGTAATCGGCCGCGTTGCTGTGCCATTTGTACCACGGGGCCGGGCCGGCCCACGACGAGGAAGAAGCGCATAGCGCGGCGATAAGTAGCGCGATTTTCATGACGGACTCCACGGTAATGGAAACCTTGGCGTGCGTTACAGTTTGCCAGATTGTTTGCGGGCTTGAGCCTTGGTGAGGTTTTGCCAGAGGAGACGCGAAGACCCTTTCACGTCGACCGTCGAGCCGCTCCCGACATGCTGTTTGCGGCTGATGCTGAGTCTGTTGGCGCGGCTGTTGCCGGCGGTCGAATGATGCTTTTTCCATGCTCCCTCCGAATGGGTATTCGAGTAGGAAAAACCCCCTAAGTTCGGAACGTTGCATTCTCACATAGCGCTACTTCTGTTGACCGGGATGCGGGACCGACGATGATTTGCTGCGCTGCGGCATGACATGGCCAGTTTCCTGCGCGATGATGGAGAAACCTGTTTACGGCTTCGTCCGCGACACCGGTTTTTTGCGACACTCAATAATCCATGGAGGAGACACCATGCAGAAGTCGCTTCACATCGATCCGGTCAAATGCACCGGATGCCTGCAGTGCGAGATGGCTTGTTCCTACGAGCATACCGGCGCCATCAACCCGTCCAAGTCACGCATCAAGGTCTTCGATTTCGAACACGAAGGCCGCAAGGTGCCTTACACCTGTACCCAGTGTTCGGACGCCTGGTGCATGAACGCCTGCCCGGTCGAGGCCATCGTGCTCGATGCGACGACCGGCGCGAAGGTTGTCAAGGAGGCGACCTGCGTCGGCTGCAAGGTGTGCACCATTTCCTGTCCGTTCGGCACGA
The DNA here is from genome assembly GCA_035298985.1 of Azonexus sp. Classification (GTDB taxonomy): domain Bacteria; phylum Pseudomonadota; class Gammaproteobacteria; order Burkholderiales; family Rhodocyclaceae; genus Azonexus. Next base: position 1,294 of record DATGXM010000265.1, read on the forward strand.
TCAATTACATGGCCGATGTCGGCAAGGTCCAGAAATGCGATCTGTGCGGTGGCGATCCGAAGTGCGCGAGCGCCTGTCCGACCGGCGCCATCACCTATGTCGATGCCGACTGGACCGGTCTGGATCGCATGCGTGCGTGGGCGGCCAAGGCCAATACTTCCGCCGTCGCGGCCTGAGGAGGAGAGATCATGGGATGGAACCGTAAAGTCCTGCGCGTGAATCTCACCGCCGGCACCTGCACCCCCGAGCCGCTGAACATGGCCTGGGCCAACGACTACCTCGGCTCGCGCGGGCTGGCCTCGAAATACCTGGTCGAGGAAATCGACCCCAAGGTCGATCCGCTGTCGCCGGACAACAAGATGATCATGGCCACCGGCCCGCTGACCGGAACCATGGCTTCCACCGGCGGCCGCTACACGGTGGTGACCAAGGGGGCGCTGACCAATGCCATCGCCTGCTCGAACTCGGGCGGCTTCTTCGGCGCCGAGATGAAATTCGCCGGCTGGGACATGATCATTTTCGAGGGCAAGTCGCCGAAGCCGGTGTACCTGTACGTCGAGAACGACAAGGCCGAGCTGCGCGACGCCGCGCACCTGTGGGGCAAGACCTGCTGGGAAACCGAGGCGACGATCAAGAAATCGCACCAGGATCCGCTGATCCGCGTGTCGTCGATTGGTGCGGCGGGCGAGAACCAGGTGTTGTTCGCCTGCATCGTCAATGATCTGCACCGGGCAGCCGGGCGTTCCGGTGTCGGCGCGGTGATGGGTTCCAAGAACCTGAAGGCCGTCGCCTTGCGCGGCACCAAGGGCGTTTCCGGCATCAAGGATTTTCCGGCCTTCCTGGCGGCGACCAATGCCGCCAAGAAAGTGCTGGCCGATAACGCGGTGACCGGGCAGGGGCTGCCCAAGTACGGCACCCAGGTGTTGATGAACGTGATCAACGAAATGGGGGCCTTGCCGACGCGCAACCATCGCGACGTGCAATTCGAGGGGGCCAGCAAGATTTCCGCCGAGGCCATGCACGAAAAGCGGCCGACCGACGGCAAGGCGCATCTGGTGACCAATGCCGCCTGTTTCGGCTGCACCATCGCCTGCGGACGGATTTCGAAAATCGACGAAACGCACTTTAGCGTCAAGAACAGCCCGCAATACTGGGGGGCTTCCGGCGGCCTGGAATACGAGGCGGCCTGGGCGCTTGGTGCGGCCAATGGGGTGAGCGATCTGGAAGCCCTGCAGTACGCCAACCTGTTGTGCAACGAGCACGGGATGGACCCGATTTCCTTCGGCGCCACGGTGGGGGCTGCCATGGAACTCTACGATTTGGGCATCATCACCGAGGAGCAGATCGGGGTCGATGCCAAGTTCGGTTCGGCCGAGGCGCTGTGCAAGCTGGTCGAGATGACGGCGCACGGTGAGGGCTTCGGCAAGGAACTGGCGGTGGGCAGTGCCCGTATGTGTGCCAAGTACGGCCGCCCGGACCTGTCGATGAGCGTCAAGAACCAGGAATTCCCGGCCTACGATGCGCGCGGCATCCAGGGCATCGGTCTGGCCTACGCGACCTCGAATCGCGGGGCCTGCCACCTGCGCGGCTACACCGTCGCCTCCGAGGTGTTGGGCATCCCGGTGAAGACCGATCCGCATGTCACCGAAGGCAAGCCCGAGCTGGTCAAGGCTTTCCAGGACGCAACCGGGGTCTTCGACGCGGCCGGCATCTGCGTATTTACCAGTTTCGCCTGGACACTGGCCGACGTGCAGCCGCAGATCCAGGCCGCCTGTGAAGGCGACTGGTCGATGGACAAGCTGAACGAGGTGGGCGAGCGGATCTGGAACATGGAGCGCCAGTTCAATCTCGCCGCCGGCCTGACCGCCAAGGACGACGACCTGCCGCCGCGTCTGAAGACCGAAGGGGCCAAGAGCGGCCCAACCAAGGGGCTGGTCAATGGCGTCGATCAGATGAAGCCGGAGTACTACAGGCTGCGTGGCTGGAATGCCGACGGCGTGCCGGAAAAGGCGACGCTGGAACGCCTGGGCCTGTAACTCGCGGTGCCATCGAAGCGGGGTCGCGCCAGGCGCCGCCCCGCTTTTCTTTTCCTGACGGAGAAGCCAACATGAAACACATCATCCTCGGCAACGGTCCGGCCGGTGTGGTTGCCGCCGAAACCCTGCGCCGCGCGGCACCCGACGACGACATCCTGATGGTCGGCAATGAGGCCGAACCGCCGTATTCGCGCATGGCCATTCCCTACCTGCTGGAAGGCAATATCGATGAGTCGGGCACCTATCTGCGCAAGTCGGCCGATCATTTCGACAGCCTGTGCATACGCCAGTATCGCGGTCGGGCAGTGGCGCTCAATACCGACAAGCGGACGGTGCTGTTCGATGACGGCCATTTCGAGGACTACGATCGCTTGCTGATCGCCACCGGCTCGC
>DATGXM010000266.1:0-11595 GCA_035298985.1 Azonexus sp.
CCGCCCCGCCGGCCGCCGAGCCGGTCGTCCAGGCCCGCTTCGACGCCGACTACCTGAAGAATCCTGCCCCGCCGTACCCGCCGCTGTCCAAGCGCATGGGCGAAGAAGGCAAGGTCATCCTGCGCGTTTCGGTCAACCCGCAAGGCACGGCTGACAACGTCGAGATCAAGACCTCGTCGGGCAGCCCCCGGCTCGACGAAGCCGCCCTGAAAACCGTGCGCAACTGGAAATTCATCCCCGCCAAGCAAGGCAATACGGCCATCCAGAGCTTCGTACTCGTCCCGATCATTTTCAAATTGGAGCAATAACATGCAGGAAACCACCCAAAATGCCTTCGGCTTTGCCCACCTGTGGGCCAGTGGCGACCTGGTCTCGCACGCCGTTGCCTACATCCTGATCGCCATGTCGGTCGCCAGCTGGTACCTGATCCTGGCCAAGGCCTGGGACTGGTATCGCGTGCGTCGCGCCGCCAAGGCCGTCGGCAGCTTCTGGGCGGCCACCAGCGTCGGCGAAGGCCTCGACAAATTGCGCCAAGCCGGTGGCGACAGCCCTTATGCCGAACTGGCCGAACAAGCCAACTGCTGCAACCACGAATGCGAAGCCGTTACCGGCCGCCTGGCCTCCCGCTTCGACCCGGCCGAGCAGATGGAACGCGCCCTGCGCCAACAGCTGTCGGTCACCCAGGCCGGCATGGAAAACGGCCTGACCCTGCTCGCCACGACCGGCGCCACCGCCCCCTTCGTCGGCCTGTTCGGCACGGTGTGGGGCATCTATCACGCCCTGGTCGCCATCGGCCTGTCCGGCCAGGCAGCCCTGGAAAAAGTCGCCGGCCCGGTCGGCGAGGCGCTGATCATGACTGCAGGCGGCCTTGCCGTCGCGCTGCCCGCCGTCTTCGCCTACAACGCCTTCGCCCGCGCCAACCGTGTCGTGCTGGCCGATCTCGACGCCTTCGCCCACGACCTGCACGCCTTCTTCACCGTCGGCAAGCCCTTCGTCGCCAACAGCGCCCAGATCCACCCGATGCGTGCCCGCGCCGCCACGGAGGCCGCATAACATGGCACTCGGCAGCTTCAACTCGCAAGGCAGCCAGATGCCGACGGCGGAAATCAACATGACGCCGCTGGTCGACGTGATGCTGGTCCTGCTCATCATCTTCATCATCACCGCGCCGTTGATGACGCACTCGGTCAAGGTCGATCTGCCGCGCGCCGCCAGCACGCCGACGCCGGAAAAGCCAATGACGCTGCAGGTATCGATCAATGCCGACAATACCGTCTTCGTTGGGAGCGAAGCGGTTTCGCCGGCCAGCCTGGAAGAAAAATTCCGCGCCGCCGTGGCCCAGGACGCCAATGTCGAGATGCATCTGAAAGCCGACCGTGCCACCCGCTACGAAGCCGTGGCCGAAACGATGAGCGCCGCTCGTCGCGCCGGGCTGGGCAAGATCGGTTTCGTGACCCAACCCGGATCAGAACACCGCTAAACTTTTTTCAACTTTTAACTTCTTTCATTCAACAATCCTCGAGCCAGCCAGCCGTACGCCAGCCAGCTACAACGGATAGCCAGCGGTGTTGCGGTAAGCTAGCCAGAGACTTTCAGGGAGTCTTACCAATGCTGTCCACCAAGAAACTTATCTCCGCTCTGGCGCTGTCCGCCGCCCTGGCTGCTCCGGCCATGGCCATCGAATATCCGATCGGCGTTCCGCAACAGCGCGCCGGGATGGAAATCGCCGCCGTTTATCTGCAACCGGTTGAAATGGAACCGGAAGGCATGATGAAGAAGGCGAGCGAATCCGACATCCACATCGAGGCCGACATCCACGCGCTGGCCAACAATCCGAACGGTTTCGAGGAAGGGGCCTGGGTTCCCTACCTCGTCGTCAAATTCGAAGTCTCCAAGATCGGCGGCGACTTCAAGGTGGCCGGCGAGTTCATGCCCATGGTCGCCAACGACGGCCCGCACTACGGCGACAACATCAAGCTGGCCGGCCCGGGCAAGTACAAGGTGAAGTACACCGTGCTGCCGCCATCGGCCAACCCGCACGCCCATTTCGGCCGCCACACCGACCGCGCCACCGGCGTCCGCCCCTGGTTCAAGCCGATCGAAGTCGAATACGAATTCACCTACGTCGGTATCGGCAAGAAGGGCGGGTACTAAACCATGCCACTCGCCAAATTGACCGCTGCGCTTGTCGCGGCGGGGCTGGCCCTGCCCGCCCTCGCCGCGTCGGATAGCGCCATGCTGCAAAAGCTGATGGAACGCATGGAGAAGCTCGAAGCGCGCAACGCCGAGCTGGAAAAGGAAGTCAAGGAACTCAAGGGCGAAAACGTCAAGATCGCCCAATCGCTGGAAAGCCCGCGCCTGTCGGAAGACGAGCCGGAACTGACCGTCCGCCTCAAGGCGGTCGAGAAGGACCAGCTGAACATGAAGAAAGCGCAGAAAATTGCCGAAGGCCTCGACGGCATCAAGGTCGGCGCTTCGCTGGCCACCGTCGGCCAGAAGGCCTCCGGCCTGCCGGACGGTGTCGAGAACGGCACCAGCCAGCTCAACTACCGCGCCGATATTTCGGTGGAATTGCCGCTCAAGCCGGTCGGCGACATCGACCACAAGCTGTTCGCCCACCTGCGCATGGGCCAGGGTCTCGGCCTCAACGCGCCGTTCTCTAACCTCGGCCACTTCGCCAACACGCCAAACGCGCTGGCTTTCCGTGCTTCCGGCGCCAGCCCGGACGATTCGGTGACCATCCTCGGGCAGGCTTGGTACCAGGCGTCGATCCCGCTGCCTTTCCTCGGCTTCAAGCCTTACTCGCGGGAAACGCTGGAGCTGACCTTCGGCAAGATGGACATCTTCGGCTTCTTCGACCAGAACAAGGGCGGCGGCGACGAATCGAAGCAGTTCCTGAACTCGGTCTTCGTGCATAACCCGCTGCTCGACGCCGGCCGCGAAGTCGGCGTCGATGCCAACGGCTTCCAGCCGGGCTTCGTCGCCTCCTACCTGAACTGGTTCGACAAGCCGCAACCGTGGCGCATCTCGTTCGGCGTGTTCGGCACCGGCAGCCGCGGCGCTAACTACCAGCACAGCCTTTCCTCGCCCTTGCTGATGGCGCAGGTTGAGAAGCAGGTTCGCCTGTTCGGCGGCTTGGTCGGCAACTACCGGGTCTACGGCTGGAACCGCAGCCGCGGCACGAACTTCGACTTCGACGAGACCAATCCCCAGTACGCCAAGCACACCGGCGTCGGCGCCTCCATCGACCAGCGCATCGGCGACGGCATCACCGTCTTCGCCCGCTACGGCAAGATGATCAAGGGCGAACTGCCGTTCAACCAGGCGGCAACCGTCGGTGCAGAATTCTCCGGCAGCTACTGGAACCGTGGTGCCGACGCGATCGGGATCGCCAGCGCCTGGCTACAATCCGGCAAGGGTTATCGCACGACGACCCAGAATGCCTGGCTGGACGACGCACATAGCACGATTGCCTACGCCTTCACGCCCCAAGGTGCCGAGAAGGTCACGGAAATCTATTATCGTTACCGCCTGTCGCCGCAATTCGAACTGTCGCCGGACTTCCAGTACGTGACCAACGGCGGCGGCAATGCCGATGCCAAGTCGGTCAAGGTCTTCGCCGTGCGCGCCAACATCGCTTATTGAGAAACTTATGAAACACGCTCTCCTTTCCGCGGTATTCAGCCTATTATTCGCGTCCGGCGCAGCTCTGGCCGACGACATGCCGACCTACAAGCTGTTGATGAAGGAAGGCCGTCTCTTTCCCGAAACGCTGGAAGTGCCGGCCAACACGCGCTTCCGGCTGGAGGTGAAGAACGAGGGGCCGGGTGCCGCGGAATTCGAGAGTCTTGAACTGAAGAAGGAACTGGTGCTGGCGCCCGGCGTCACGCGCAGCCTGGTTTTCTTCCCGATGAAACCGGGAAGCTACAAGTTTTTTGACGATTTCCACCCGGAAACCGGGCAGGGCAAGATCGTCGCCAAGTAAGCCAGCTGCCAGCCAGCCAAGTCATAAAAATAGCCAGCAAGCACGGAGCACAGTATGGGTAACGCATTATTTGTCGTCTGGCGGGAAAGCCTGGAGGCCTTCCTGATCGCCGGGATTCTCTACGCCTGGTTGCAGGCCAACGACGACACGGGCAAGGGCAAGCGCGCCCTCTTCCTCGGCCTCGCCGCCGGCGCCGGCATGGCCCTGCTGCTCGGCTGGGCGTTGCTCTCGGTGCAGGATGAACTGACCGGCGAAGCGCTGGAAATCTTCCAGACCGCGACCCTGTTCGTCGCCTCCGGCCTGATCACCCAGATGGTGCTGTGGATGCGCAAGCATGGCCGGACCATGAAGGCCCGGCTGCATGCCGATCTCGCTGCGGCTGCCGAACGCTCGGGCTTTCTCGGCGTGGCCGTGGTGGCCGCGCTGGCCGTCGCCCGCGAAGGTGCCGAAACGGTGATCTTCCTCTACGGCCTGGCCCAAGGCGGCGAACTGAGCGCCCTGGCCTTCGGCAGCATCACCGGCTTCGCCGCCGCCGGCTTCACCGCCTGGCTGGCCGCCAAGAGCCTGGCCCGCCTGAATATCGCCCTGCTGCTGCGCCTGTCGTCTATCCTGCTGCTGGTGCTGGCCTCGGCCCTGCTCGTCGCCGCGCTCGACCGCCTGATCGGTGCCGGCTACCTGCCGCCCCTGCTCGATCCGGTGTGGGATACCTCGCTGCTGCTCGACGACACCACCAAGGGCGGCAAGCTGATTGCCGACTTCTCCGGCTACCGCGCCCGTCCGCCGCTCTCCGAACTGCTGGCCTGGGCCGCCTACTGGGTCGCCGTGCTGTTCGCCTGGCGGAGAACCTCCCATGGCTGAGCACATCCTGCGCTTCCACCCCAGCCAGCCGCGCAGCCGGGTCGAGAAGCTCGGTCTGCTCCTGCGCCGCTATCGCGGCCCGATCATCGCCGTGCAATGGCTGGTTGTCGTGGTCTATGCCGGACTGGTGATCATTCCGGCCTTCCTGCCGCTGCCGCCGGAAGACGCCCACATCTGGGACAACCTGCGCCTGTTCGCCCAATTCTGCTTCTGGGGCCTGTGGTGGCCGGGTGTCATGATCGCCACGGTGACCATGGGCCGCGTCTGGTGCGGCATGTTCTGCCCGGAAGGCTTCATTTCCGAATGGATCAGCCAGTTCGGCCGCGGCAAGGCCCTGCCCGGCTGGCTAAAATGGGCCGGCTGGCCCTTCGTCGCCTTCATCTGTACCACCGTCTACGGCCAGCTGGTCAGCGTCTATGAATACCCGCAGGCCGCCCTGCTGGTGCTCGGCGGCTCGACCATCGCCGCCATCGTCATCGGCCTGCTCTACGGCCGCGAGAAGCGCATCTGGTGCCGCTACCTGTGCCCGGCCTCCGGCGTCTTTGCCGTGCTGGCCAAGATTGCCCCGCTGCACTACAAGGTCGACCGCGCCGCCTGGGACCGCTACGAAGGCGAGTTCGAGCCGGTCAATTGCGCGCCGCTGGTGGACGTCCGCCGCATGACCAGCGCCAGCGAATGCCATAGCTGCGGCCGTTGTGCCGGCCAGCGCGACGCCGTCGCGCTGTCGTGGCGCTCACCGTTCTCGGAAGTGCTCGATTTCAACAACCCGGCCAAGACACCGGACGTGCTGACCCTGGTCTATGGCGTGCTCGGCGTCGCCACCGCCGCCTTCCAGTGGACGGTCAGCCCGTGGCTGCTGCACATCAAGATCGCTGCCGCCGAATGGCTGGTCGAGCATGATCATTTCACCCTGCTCGACAACGACGTGCCATGGTGGCTGCTCACCCATTACCCGGAAGCCAGCGACCTGTTCACCTGGCTCGACGGCGCACTGATCCTCGGCTACCTGATCGGTGGCGGCTTCCTGCTCGGCAGCCTGCTCCTCGTCGGCCCGGCCATCGCCTCCCGGCTCCTCAAGAGCGAACACCTGAGCTGGCAACGCTTCGCCCTCGCCTTGGCGCCGATGGCCGCCGCCAGCGTCATCCTCGGCCTGTCGATGCTCACCGTCACCCATCTGAAGGCCGAACATTTCTGGCTCGGCTGGCTGCCCTATTTCCGTATCACCCTGCTCAGCCTCGGCGCCTCCGGCAGCCTGTGGCTGGCGCTGCAACTGGTGCGCTGCTCGGAGGTGTCCATCGGCAAGAAGTCGCTGGCCTGGATCGCCATGCTGCCGCCGGTCGGCCTGATGGTCACGATCTGGAGCCTGGTGTTCTTCGTCTGGTAAAAGCAACAAGGCGGCCGGATTCAGCCCGGCCGCCCGTTTGACCTCGCCGCGCCTTCGCCGCGGCCCAAAATCGGTCAGATCATTCCCGATCGGCCTTGCCGCCTTGCCGGCAAAACTACCCCTCTTGCCGGGAACGTGTCGGCCGGTTTTCGGTCACTCCATTGACCATTGAAATTCGGCCGGGGACTTCCACCGCCTTGGGTTTCCTTGTGTTGCAAGCGATCCGGCCGGGCTATCCGGCGTTGAGTTGCTATGCCCCATGGCCGCGCCAAAAACAGGTCTAGTTGTTGCTTGTAATCGGCCATAAAGCGGGACGAGGGCCTTTGGCCTTTCAAACAGTTGGAGGCGATATGTCAGTCAATGGAATCAACAGCAAGAATTTCGATTTCTCCAAACTCCAGGGCAGCAATACGAAGACGCCGGCGGCGGGTGCAGCAGGGGTAGCGGATTTCTCGTCCACGCTGAAGTTGCAGATGGTGAATATTCAATCGCAAACGGTCGGCTCGCTGGTTTCGTCCGCCCAAGCCTCCGGCAAGGTGCCGGGAGGGGCAAACTTTGCCGATATCCTCGGGGCCGGCAAAACCTCCGGCAACTCGGCACTGGATGCCTTGTTGGGCAGCGCCGCCAGCATTAGTGGCACGAATGGCATTGCGGCAACGGGGCGCAACATGGCGCTGTTCGACCCGGAGTCGGCTTACCGGATGATGACGGACATCAACGCCAAGGCCGTCGCCTACAAAGCCGAGTCGTCCGAAATGACCGATATAAGAGCCTATGTGTCGGCCTTGCAGCAGGAGGCCAGCACGCTGGGCAGCACCGATGCGTCGGCCAGCCGCGAGGAAATCCGGAGCCGCGTGCAGGCGTTTGCCGATGCCTACAATGGCTGGATGCAGCGTTTCGGCAGCGAGCTGCAGGATGGCGGCATGCTGGCCGGCACCCAGGCGGCCAAGGTGTCGCAATGGGAACTGGAACAGAGCATCGCCAATCCATTCCACGGTGCCAAGGACAGGCTGCACGGCATGGCTGACCTGGGTTTAAGCATCGATCCGGTAACCAAGCTGGCGACCGTCGATAACGCCCGCCTGGACGCCACGCTGGCCAATGACAAGACGGCCGCAATGGGCGCGCTGCATGAATTCACCGCCCATTTCACCAAGACGGCCGAGCTGTTGAACTCGGCCGGCAATTTCATCAACAACCGCCTGGACAACCTGTCACGCGTCATTTCGTACATCGACACCAACATGACGTCCTTGCAGGCCGAGTTCGGCCTGGGCGACGTGGCGAAACCGAGCGGGCAAGTGGCCAAGGCCTTGGCCAGTTACAACGCGAAGCACGGCATCGGGTGAATTGACGGTTTTGGCATGAACGAGGAACGGCAGCCCGACAGACCTGCCGTTCAATAGCGGCCAGGACATCAGCGCCACCGAAGCTATTGAAAGTAGCGCCGGCACGGTTGGAAAAGCGAAACCTGTCTCGACAACGAAATGCTGGAAAGGCGAACTCCCGGCCGTTGCCGGTATGGACGCAAACTTATCATTTCCGGAGTACCTTGTACCAAGCGCAGCAACGCATGAACGCCGCACGGCGCAGGTTTAAACCGGTAAGCTGGCAGTGCAAATTGCTTGCCCGACACTCGACAACGACCGATTTCACGAACCGAATCCCATGCTCGCCAACCTGACCGGCTTCTTCATCCAGTGGGGCATCACCGCGCTTTCCTTGTGGGTGGTCAGCCTCGTCTTTAACGGCATCCGCTTCGCCAACACGTCGTCGCTGATCGTCTCAGCCCTGCTCCTCGGTTTCGTCAATGCCGTGCTGTGGCCCTTGCTGGTGGTGCTGACGCTGCCGCTGACCCTGCTGACGTTGGGACTCTTCCTGCTCGTCATCAATGCGCTGATGTTGCTGCTGGTCGCCAAGCTGGTGCGCGGTTTCACCATTTCCGGGTTCTGGACGGCCTTCTTTGCCAGCCTGTTCATTTCGGTGTTCAGCCTGTTCCTGAATTCGCTGGTGCCGGACACCGGGGTGACCGTTTATCGCCTGCCGACTGCCGGCCCGACGATCTCGATGTAAACGCCGGCATTCCCGGCTTTCTCCACCACCCCCCTTCTGCGAAAATACCCGCTTTCCCGTCTACTGCCCAACCATGATCCAAGGCCAATTCCGCTCCACCGTCCTGCAGATACCGGCCGAGGTGACGCCGCTCAAGTTCCGCGGCTATCTGCGCAAGGAAATCCAAGCTGTGCAGGCGAGCGCGCAAAGCCCGGAAGACATCATCGTCGTCCGCCTGTTCGTGCTGGAAAAGGTGTTGTTCGGGCTGGGCGGCAAGAAGGTGGATAGCATCCTGCACGGCGTGGTCGAGAAATGCCCGAATATCCAGCGCATCGAACTGGAAGCCTTGGCCCGGCCATTGACCGCCGAGGAAATGCAGGAAGCCGCAGCCGAAGCTCAGGTGACGCTACAGGCGCTCAGCGAGCGGGTGATGGCCTCGGGCGGCAAGCTGGTGGCCGATTCCGGCGCGAATTAAACGCTCCCTCGGCCCATCAGGCGCTACCTCAGGCGCCGGTTCAAATCGTCAATGACCGGTGCCCAGTCGGCGTCCTCGATGATTTCCTCCTTCAGGAAGGCTCGCTGCGCATCGCTCCAGAAAGGTGCCCGGTAGAGGGCGACATCGTTGTCCAGCGGACGATGGGTGGCGATGAAGCGCTCGACATCCCCTTCTTGGTTGGGTAATCCGAGTTGGGCAAATAAATTGCCGAGGGTGTGCTGTTGGGGATGCATGCTGACTCCTTGGGTAGACGACACGGTTGTGTTCGATGGCAACGGAGGGTATCCGTTCCCGGCCCCGCTCAGGCGCCAGGCACTGAAGTCGTAGATGCTCTGGTTTATGGACGGCTGACTGCAACTCTCAATAACCGGCCTTCGGGGCCATCGCCGGCGGCATCAACTGGCCGCGGATCTCGCCCGCCTTGTATTCCGCGCTATGCACATTGACGTACAGTTCGCCCGCCTTGTAGGCCTGGTATTGATCGGCGCTCAGCTTGCTGCCTTCGGGAACCATCCAGCCGTTGTCACCGCTCTTGGCCAGGGTGATGACCACCGGGCCATTGACGCCCGTCTTGCCGAAGTGAATATGCGCCATGGTGGCACCCATGCCGGCAGTCGTCACCTTGCCGCTGACGCTCATGTCGGGCTTGATGGTGATCATCCCTTCGCCGCTGGCCGTGGTGGCGACGGGGGGTACTTCCATGTCACCGGAAAGTTTGAATTTGATGTCGTCGGCCCAGGCCGACATTGCGAACGCTGCCAGGGAAACGGCAGCAACAGCAAGGATGCCCGGCAGGAGCGGGCGGCGGTTCGGGAAGGTGTTCATGGCAAGCCTCTCGTCGTTGAATGGAATGTAGCCAGGAAATCAGTATCGTGTGCTTACCCACCAGGGCAGCCACATGGCATTTGAGATACCGGGCCGGCGTAAGTTCGCTGATTCGTTGTATTCCCTCGCCGATATCCGCCAGCGCCCGCGCCGGTGGCGGAATTTGCATGCACGCTGACCTCCCGTGCAGTGGGCGTTCAGCACGGCCTCCCCTAGGATGAGGGTTTGACCCAAAACAAGGAGACAGCATGCAAGCCTTTCAGGACTACTACCCGGAGAACCTCGCCCATTGCTACGGCTGCGGCCGCAACAATGCGCAAGGCCACCAGATCAAGACCTTCTGGGACGGGGACGAAACGGTCACCCGTTTCCAGCCGCGCCCGGAGCACACGGCGATCCCCGGCTTCGTCTATGGCGGCCTGCTGGCGTCGCTGATCGACTGCCACGGCACGGGAACGGCCGCGGCGGCCATGTACCGGGCGGAAAACCGGGCGATGGACAGCCTGCCGGCTTTCCGCTTCGTCACCGGTTCGCTGCAGGTCAGCTACCTGAAGCCGACGCCGCTCGGGCCGGAGCTGGAAATCCGCGGCCGGGTGAAGGAGATCAAGGGCCGCAAGGTGGTGGTCGAGGCGACGGTGTATGCCGAAGGCGTGGCCACGGCGCAAGGCGAAGTCATTGCCCTGCAGATGCCGGACACTTTCGTGGCCAAGTAAGCCGGGAACTCAGGCTGCGCCATCCCATTCGGCCAGAAACTGCGCCACGAAGGCTTCCATGAAGCGGTGGCGCGGTTCGGCCAGGGCGCGGCCGGTGGGCGTGTTCATCCGGTCCTTGAGCAGGAACAGCTTTTCGTAGAAGTGATTGAGGCTGGCGCCTTTCGAGGCCTTGTAGACGGCGGCCGTCTGGTGCAGGACCGGCGGCTCGTCCGGATCATGCATCAGGCGGCCGGCATGGCCGCCATAGGCGAAGCATCGGGCAATGCCGATGGCGCCGATGGCATCGAGGCGATCGGCATCCTGCACGCATTGGCCTTCCAGGGTGCGCATCGCGGTCGTCACCCCGGCCCCCTTGTAGGAGATGGTGGCGACGATATCGACCACCGCCGCGATGACCTCCGCCGTCGCGCCTTCGCGGCGCAGCAGCGCCTCCGCTTCACGCGGCCCGACGCTATCGTCGCCACCATGGAATTTCCAGTCGGCGATGTCGTGCACCAGCGCCCCGAGTTCGGCGATTTCGCTGTTGGCGCCTTCCTGGGCGGCAATCTGGCGGCTTAGTTGCCAGACGCGGTTGATGTGGTGCCAATCGTGGCCGGAACTTTCGGCCAGAAATCTGGCCTTGATATGGGCGGCGACGCGGTCGACCAGGTTGTGCATGGGGTCCTCGGGCCTACGGCCTGACTGAAAAGCCGCAAAGTGTACTGCCCTTCGCCCCAAGCTGCGCATCCCCGCGTATCCTTGTCCCCCTCCCGCCTTTAGCTGCCCTTTTTTGCCGCCGATGACCGCCCCGCTGACGCCCCGCGCCGAACGCTTCTTCCTGCTGACGCTGGCCGGCATCCAGTTCAGTCATGTCCTCGATTTCATGATCATGATGCCGCTCGGCCCAATACTTATGCGGGCCTTCGCCATCGGCACCCACGAATTCGGCCTGCTGGTGGCCTCCTACAGCTTCAGCGCCGCCGTTTCGGGCATCCTGGCGGCCACCTTCGTCGACCTGTTCGAGCGCAAGCGCGTCCTGCTCACCTGTTTCGCGCTGTTCGGGCTGGCCACGCTGGCCTGCGGCCTGGCGCCCGGTTTTTCCACGTTGATCGTCGCCCGCGGCCTGGCCGGGGTCTTCGGCGGCATCATGGGCGCCCTGATCCACACCATGATCGGCGACGCCATACCCTTCTCCCGGCGCGCCCGGGCCAGCGGCGTGGTGTCCAGCGCCTTTTCGCTATCCACCATTGCCGGCGTGCCGCTGTCGCTGTGGCTGGCCAACCATTTCCAGTGGCGCGCACCC
>DATGXM010000267.1:0-11499 GCA_035298985.1 Azonexus sp.
CCAGTTGCTGGTTGAGCGTCTGATAGCGCCGCGCCACCTCGGCCTGCGCTTCCAGGCGCCCGATCTGGTGCCCCAGCTCCTCGCGGATATCCTCGACGCGCAGCAGGTTTTCGCGGGTATCTTCCAGGCGGCCCTGGGTCTCCTTGCGCCGCTCCTTGTAGCGGGTGACGCCGGCGGCTTCTTCGAGGAAGACGCGCAGGTCGTCCGGTTTGGCCTCGATGATGCGCGAAATCATGCCCTGGCCGATGATGGCGTAGGCACGCGGCCCGAGACCGGTGCCGAGGAAGAGATCGGTGATGTCCTTGCGGCGGACCTTCAGGTTGTTGATGAAGTAATCCGACTGCCCGGTTCGCGTCAGCACGCGTTTGACCGACAGCTCGGCGTACTGCGACCACTGGCCCAGTGCCCGGCCCAGCGTATTGTCGAAAATCAGTTCGACCGAGGCCCGCGACACCGGTTTGCGGTTGGTCGAGCCGTTGAAGATGACGTCCTGCATCGACTCGCCGCGCAACTCGGACGCCTTGGACTCACCCAGTACCCAACGCACGGCGTCCATGATGTTGGATTTGCCGCAGCCATTGGGACCGACGACACCGACCAGTTGCCCGGGCAGGGCAACCGCTGTCGGATCGACGAAGGATTTGAAACCGGCGAGTTTGAGTTTGGTCAGGCGCATATAGTCTATTCCGCCCGGTGCACCATGCCGCACCGTCGCAGGGGCCGTATGATAGCATCCATGACATCGGCGCCTTTCAACGCTTGCAAGACCCCACACCGAGGGCAAGAACATGAACTCCGATGATTTTTTCCTGACGCGCGCCATCGAACTGGCACGTATCGGCAGCGAAGCCGGCGAAGGCGGCCCGTTCGGCTCCGTCATCGTGCGCAACGGTGAAATCATCGCCGAAGGCTGGAACCGTGTCCTGGCCAGCCACGACCCCACCGCCCACGCCGAAATGGGGGCCATCCGCACCGCCTGCACCCAGTTCGGCCACTTCCACCTGGCGGGCTGCACGCTGTACGCCTCCAGCGAGCCGTGCCCGATGTGCCTGTCGGCGGCCTACTGGGCGCGCATGGACCGCATCGTCTTCGCCAACAGCCGGGCCCAGGCGGCAGCCATCGGTTTCTGCGACGACGAGTTGTATAGCGAACTGAATCGCCATTTCACCGAGCGCAGCATCGTCATGGAGCACCGGCCGCTGCCCGGCGCTGCGGCGCCGCTGCAGGAATGGGCCAGCAATCCGTCGCGCATTGCCTATTGAATCACCCGCCCCATGTTCCCCGGAACCATTCCCCATCGCGCCGAAACCCTGCAGGTACTGCGCCTGATCGTCAGCGAGCCTATCCTGATGCTGGCCGGCGACGATGAAGGCTACGGCTCGCGATGGACACTCAGCGGCCAGCAGGTGCAACCGGCCATTGCCCGTTATCTGATGGAATCCGGATTCGTGGCCGAAATCGGCCAGACCGAATTCGGCGCACGCAAACTGGCCCTCACCGCCAGCGGCAACCAGTTTCGGGAAAAGGGACTATCGTGGTGGTCAGGCCTGAGCCTGATCGAGAAAATACGGGTCACCTTGTTCGGCTAAGGCCGCTGGGGGCCGGCCGTAGGCTATCAGCAGGTGGTCGGCCGCTCCGGAAAACCCTCAACGATCCGCTGCCCGGGGCTGACACAGGGAACCTGGCGCAAATACAGACCAAGGCGCTTGTCCTCTTCGCGGATATGGCGCTCGAACCAGCAGCCGATATAGCGGATCACGCCAAAGACGTTAACCCCGGGGCGCTCCATGTCGTCGAGCACCTTGCGAATACTGTGCAGCATGGTGGCGTGCTTTTCGGCATGGCGGCGAAAATCCAGCCCCGCTTCGCGCGCCAGTCGCTCTTCGGTCCGACAATGCTCGAGCAGCGCGGTAAACAGGGCTTCCGCTTCGTCAAGGGGCACCGCGTTATGTTCCAGACACGACGCCTTGAATACCTCGAGCTGTTCGAAAAGACGAGCATGCTGGTCGTCGATTTCGGGGATATCGATCACCAGCGTACTCGGGAGATAAGAAAACGATGAATTCTGCATACCCCTCCCAAACGCTCGAAAGCCTTGGTGCACCGAAAAAGCGACCAAATCTGCGTTTAATCTAGACGAATGCAAGGCTTTTAACAATACGCAATTCGGCCATCGTCTCAGGGCTTGCGCTCGACCCGGAACAGCAAACGATTGCCGCGCGTGTCTTCGGCGCTGCCCTCGAAAGAGCGGCACGAAATGGCAGTCCACCGCGCACTCATCACCCTTCCGTCACTGCAGCGCACGATGCCCATCCCCGACTCGCCTTCGCAACTTACCGGCACCGGCGACGAGTCCGGTGCGGCCATCTCGCCGTCGCAGCGCAAGCGCCCTTCCCCGTCGGTCAGCACAAAGCGGCCGCCGCCGACCGTATTGCCGGGGAAAGCCTTGCCGCGAAGCTCGCCCGGCACGTCGCTGAGGGTGCCGCGAGCGTAATAGCCAAAGGCGCAGGCAACCAACAGCAGCGGCAGGACAAGCAGGGACAGGACAAGGCGTCGGTTCATGAGGCAGGCAAGTCTTTTTCGGCGATAATCGCCGTTTTACACCCATTCGACGTCCGACGTGAATCCGCACCTCGCCCAACTCCAGCCCTACCCCTTCGAAAAACTGCGCGCCCTGTTCGCCGGCGTCACCCCGAATCCGCAGCACAAGGAGATCAAGCTCTCCATCGGCGAACCGCAACATCCGACGCCGGCCTTCATCATCGACGCGCTGGCCAACGGACTGAAGGGGCTGGCCAATTATCCGACGACGCAGGGCGTCCCGGCCTTGCGCCAGGCGATTGCGGCGTGGTGCCAGCGGCGCTACGGGCTCGAACTGAACCCGGAAACCGAAATCTTGCCGGTTAACGGCTCGCGCGAGGCGCTGTTTTCGTTCGCCCAGACGATCATCGATCCCCGCCGCGGATACACCCCGCTGGTCGTCAGCCCCAACCCGTTCTACCAGATCTACGAGGGCGCCGCCTACCTGTCCGGGGCGGAACCGCGCTTCCTGAACAACCTGCCGGAAAACGGCTTTGCCTTCGACTACTCGGCCCTTTCCGACGAAGAGTGGTCGCGCGTCCAGCTGTTCTACGTCTGCTCGCCGGGCAACCCGACCGGCAAGGTCCTGTCGCTGGACGACTGGAAGACCCTGTTCGCGCTGTCGGACAAGTACGGGTTCGTCATCGCCTCCGACGAGTGCTATTCCGAAATCTATTTCGACGAAGCCCATCCGCCCATCGGCGGCCTGCAGGCCGCCAAGCTGCTCGGCCGCTCGCACGAGCGTCTGGTCATGTTCTCCAGCCTGTCCAAGCGCTCCAACGTGCCGGGCATGCGCTCCGGCTTCGTCGCCGGCGATCCGGCCATCCTGAAGAAATACCTGCTGTTCCGCACCTACCAGGGCTGTGCCATGTCGCCACCGGTGCAAACGGCGTCCATCGCTGCCTGGAACGACGAGGCGCACGTCCTCGACAACCGCAACCAGTACCGCGAGAAATTCGCCGCCTGCACGCCGCTGATCAGCGAAGTGCTCGGTACCGGTATGCCGGACGCCAGTTTCTACCTGTGGGCGAAGACTTCCATCCCGGATACCGAGTTCGCCCGCGGTCTGCTCGAACACTATAATGTGGTGGTTCTGCCCGGCAGTTTCCTCGCCCGCGAAGCACAGGGTGTCAATCCGGGCGCCAATTTCATCCGCATCGCGCTGGTCGCTTCACTCGCCGAGTGCCTCGAAGCCACGCAACGCATCCGTCAATTCGCACAACAACTGTAACCAAGAGAGAACATCACATGAGCCATCCTTTGCAAGCCACCATCGATGAACTGTGGGAAAAGCGCACCGAGCTGACCACGCAATCCACCGAGGCCATCAAGATCATCGAATCCGTGATCGGCGATCTGGATAGCGGCAAGCTGCGCGTCGCCGAGAAGATCAACGGTCAATGGGTCGTCAACCAGTGGGCCAAGAAGGCCGTGCTGCTGTCCTTCCGCACCCGCGACAACCGCATCCAGAAGGCTGGCGACATCAATTTCTACGACAAGGTCGACACCAAGTTCCAGGGCTGGACCGAAGAACAGTTCAAGGCCGGCGGTTTCCGCGTCGTGCCGGGCGCTTTCGCGCGCAAGGGTTCCTTCATCGCCAAGAATGCCGTGCTGATGCCGTCCTACGTAAACATCGGCGCCTACGTCGATGAAGGCACCATGGTCGACACCTGGGCTACCGTCGGTTCCTGCGCCCAGATCGGCAAGAACGTGCACCTGTCCGGCGGCGTCGGTATCGGCGGCGTACTGGAACCGATCCAGGCCGGCCCGGTCATCATTGAGGACAACTGCTTCGTCGGCGCCCGCTCGGAAGTGGTCGAAGGCGTCGTCGTCGGCGAAAACTCGGTCATCTCGATGGGCGTCTATATCGGCCAGAGCACCCCGATCTACGACCGCGAAACCGGCGAAATCACCTACGGCAAGATCCCCCCGGGTTCCGTCGTGATCTCCGGTTCGCTGCCCAAGGACGGCGGCAAGTACAGCCTCTATGCTGCTATCATCGTGAAGAAGGTTGACGCGCAAACCCGCTCGAAGACCAGCATCAACGAGTTGCTGCGCGCCTAAGTCACGTCACCACGAAGGTCTTGCGATGATCCTCGACAAACTGTTCCAGCTGATGGCCGAAAAGCAGGCCTCGGATATCTTCATTTCCGCAGGCGCGCCGATCCACATCAAGATCCAGGGCAACACGATCCCGGTCAATCAGCAGATCATGCTGCCCGACATGATCGAAAAGATCGCCTACGAACTGATGTCGCCGGAGCAGATCAAGACCTTCGAAAGCAACTGGGAGATGAACCTCTCCTTCGGCGTCCCCAGCGTCGGCAACTTCCGCGTCAATATCTTCCGCCAGCGCGGCTCGATCAGCATCGTCGTCCGCTTCATCCTGGGCAACATTCCCGCTCTCGACGAACTCGGCCTGCCCAATATCCTGGGCGAGCTGATCATGGAAAAGCGTGGGCTGATCCTGATCGTCGGCGCCACCGGCTCCGGCAAATCGACGACCATCGCGTCGATGCTCGACCACCGCAACGCCAACCGCGCCGGCCATATCCTGACCGTCGAGGATCCGATCGAATTCCTGTTCAAGCACAAGAAGTCGATCGTCAATCAACGCGAAATCGGCATGGATACGATGGACTGGCAGGCGGCGCTGAAGAACGCCATGCGCCAGGCCCCGGATTGCATCCTGATCGGCGAAATCCGCGACAAGGAAACCATGCAGGCGGCCATCGCCTATGCCCAGACCGGCCACCTGTGCCTGGCCACGCTGCACGCCAACAACTCGTACCACGCGCTGAACCGCATCATCAGCTTTTTCCCGCTGGAAAACCGCCCGGCGCTCTTCCTCGACCTTTCCGTCGCCCTGCGCGCAATCATTTCGCAGCGTCTGGTCAAGAAGCCGGACGGCAAACGCATCCCGACCGCTGAAATCATGCTCAACACCCGCCATATCAGCGAGCTGATCGAACGCGGCGAAGTCCAGGGCATCAAGGACGCCATGGAACAGACCCTGGCCCCGGGATCGCAGACCTTCGAGCAGGATCTGTTCAACCTGTACAGCGCCGGCACCATCACCATCGACGAAGCCTTGGCCAATGCCGATTCGCCGACTAACCTGTCCTGGTTGATCAATAACTCCGAATTTGGCAACACCAACGGCAAGGACGACAAGAAGTCCGACGTTGCTCTCGAATTCGACAGCACCAACGAAGGCGGCGCCTCGTTCAAGGAATTCACGCTCAGCCTCGCCGACCACGACGAAGAAAATACCTGATGTCCGACCCCACTCTTGAACTGGCGAAAAACCTCATCGCCTGTCACTCCGTCACCCCGGAAGACGGCGGCTGCATGGAAATCATTGGCGCCCGTCTGAAGGCGCTTGGCTTTACCCTCGAATACATCAACCGCAACGGCGTCACCAACCTGTGGGCACGCCGCGGCACCAGCGCGCCGCTTTTCGTCTTCGCCGGCCACACCGATGTCGTGCCGACCGGCCCGCTGGACAAATGGACCTCGCCGCCGTTCGCGCCGGAAATCCGCGACGGCATGCTCTACGGACGCGGCACCGCCGACATGAAATCATCGCTGGCCGCCTCGGTCACCGCCGTCGAAGCCTTTCTCGCCGCCCACCCGGACTTTCCCGGCTCACTCGGCTTTCTGCTCACCTCCGATGAAGAGGGCGACGCCACCGACGGCACGGTGATCGTGGTCGAGGCCTTGAAGGCGCGCGGCGAAAGTATCGATTTCTGCATCATCGGCGAACCGACCTCGGTCAACACCCTGGGCGACATGATCAAGAACGGCCGCCGCGGCTCGTTGTCCGGCGTCCTGACCGTCAAGGGCATCCAGTGCCATATCGCCTACCCGGAAAAGGGCCGCAATCCTATCCACGAAGCCGCTCCGGCGCTGGCCGAACTGGCCGCTACCGAGTGGGACCAGGGCAACGAGTACTACCAGCCGACCACTTGGCAGATTTCCAATATCCACGGCGGCACCGGCGCCACCAACGTCGTGCCGGGCAGCGTCGAGGTCAAGTTCAATTTCCGCTTCTCGACCGCCAGCACGCCGGAAGGCCTGCAAGCCCGCCTGTGCGCCATCCTGGACAAGCACCAGCTGGACTACGATCTCAACTGGACGCTCGGCGCCCGCCCCTTCCTGACCGGCCGCGGGCCGCTGGCCGATGCGGCAACGTCAGCGATCCGCGAGGTCTGCGGCATCGAAACCGAGCTATCAACCACCGGCGGCACCTCCGACGGGCGTTTCATCGCCGACATCTGCAAGCAGATGCTGGAAATCGGCCCGGTGAATGCGACCAGCCACAAGATCGACGAGTGCATCGCGGTCGATTCCTTCCCCAAGCTGTCGGCCATTTATGGCCGCATTCTGCGGCAGTTGTTAGTTGCTAGTCATTAGTCCCTAGCAAACCCTTCATGCCAACAACTAATAACTAGCAGCTAACCACTACCGATGACCACCGCCGCCAAGACCGAGCTTTTCACCGTTCGCGACTACCTTCGCTATGCCGTCAGCCGCTTCAATGGCGCCGGTCTGTTTTTCGGCCACGGGAACGACAACGCCTGGGACGAAGCGGTTTACCTGACGCTGCACACGCTGCATCTGCCGCTCGACCGCCTCGAACCCTTCCTCGACGCCCGTCTGCTGCCGCATGAACGCGAGCAACTGCTCGATATCTACTCCCGCCGCTGCCAGGAACGCCTGCCCGCCGCCTACCTGACGCATGAAGCCTGGCTCGGCGAGCATCGCTTCTACGTCGATGATCGCGTCATCGTCCCGCGCTCCTTCATCGCCGAACTGCTCGATGAGCAGCTGGCGCCGTGGATCGATGATCCATGGGCCGTCGAATCGGCCCTCGACCTGTGCACCGGTTCCGGCTGTCTGGCCATCCTGACCGCCCTCGCCTTTCCCAATGCCGAGGTGGCGGCCGTCGATCTGTCGCCGGACGCCATTGCTGTCGCCGAGCGCAACGTGGCCGATTACGGGCTCTACGACCGCATCGAACTGATCCAGTCCGACGCCTTCAAGAATCTGGACGGCCGCCAGTTCGACCTGATCATCTCCAACCCGCCTTATGTCAATGCCGAGTCGGTTGCCGCGCTACCGCCGGAATACCTGCACGAGCCGGAACTGGCGCTCGGTTCGGGCGAGGACGGCCTCGACTTCACGCGCATCATCCTGCGCGAAGCGAAAAAGCACCTGACCGACAACGGCATCCTGATCGTCGAAATCGGCCACAACCGCGATGCGCTGGAAGCGGCCTATCCGACGCTGCCCTTCACCTGGCTGGATACCGCGGCCGGCGACGAATACGTCTTCCTGCTCCACGCCGCCGACCTGCCCGAGTAAGTTCGCCGTTGAGCACGCTGTACGAACTGCCCAGCCCGTTCGAAGTCGAGACGGGCACGGTGCTGCTGCACGAACCGTCCTGGGCCCGCGCCGGCGAACTGCGCGCTCAGTTGCTCGACGAAAGCTACCCCAAGCCTTTCGTCATCGACGACGGGAAATCGCGCTTTCTGTATTTCAACGTCCGCCTGATGCAGAGCGAAATGTCGCTCAAGGCGCCGAACGACCTGGCCATCCGCTACACGCAGAAGATGATGGCCTTCCTGCTCTTCCAGCCACGCCCGAAGCGCATTGCACTGATCGGCCTCGGTGGCGGCTCGCTGGTCAAGTTCTGCTACCACCGGATGCCCGGCACGCACATGACTGCCGTCGAACTCGACTCCGAGGTGATCGCCTTTCGCGACACCTTCCTGGTGCCGCCAGACAACGAACGTCTGCAGATCATCAATGGCGACGGCGCGGAGTTTCTGGAAACCACCGACAAGGGCCTCGACGTGCTGCTCGTCGATGCCTTCGATAAGACCGGCTTTGCGCCCAGCCTGGCCAATCGCGAATTCTTCGAGAACGCCTACGCCAAGCTGTCCGGCAACGGCGTGCTGGTCATCAACCTGGCCGGCGAGAAAGAAAGCTACGCCGGCCTGATCGGCGAAGTCATGCACGTTTTCGACGACCAGGTGATCGTCATCTCGGTGCCGGACGACGGCAACCACGTGCTCTATGCCTTCAAGGAAACCTACTTCGAGCCGCGCTGGCGCTGGTTGCACAACTACGCCAAGGAACTGCGCGCCAAGTTCGGCCTGGACTTCCCGGCCTTCGTGCAAAAAATGGAACGCTCGAGCAAACTGGGCCTCGCCCGCCGTGAAGCCATCCGCCGGCGCTGAGCGCCTATTTCGCCTCGTCGGCCTGTGCAGCACGCTGCGCCGCCTGCTTGTTTGCCGCGTCGAGGTCGCGCTGCATCTTGTCCATGGTGGCGTGCCCCTGTTCCAGCTCCTGCTTTTTCAGGGCGGCCGAAGTCGCTGCAGTACTGGCCGTTTCCACACCGCAGGCGGCGAGCATGCCCAGCATCAACAGCATTGCCACACTTTTCATGAGCACTCCCTTCAGCGCAGTTCGGCCAGGATAGCCGTCAGCAGTTGCCAGCAACGGGCCACCGATGCGATCTCGACGCGCTCCCCCGGCGCATGGGCGCCGCGTATGGTCGGGCCGAAGGAAACAATATCCAGCCCGGGATACTTGGCACCTATGATGCCGCATTCCAACCCGGCATGGATTACCTGAACCTTCGAATCGGTACCGAAATCGCGTCTGTAGACCGCTTGACAGGTTTTCAGCAAAGCAGACGCTGGATTCGGCGCCCAGCCAGGATAGTAGCCATCCTTACTTGCCGGGGTGCCGCTCAGCGCCCACAAACTGACGATTTCTTCGGCCAGTGCCGTGCTGCCGCTGTCGAGCAATGATCGCACCATGAAGTTGCACGAACCGACCGCCGGCAGCAGGTCAACCATGCCGAGATTGTTCGACGTCTCGACCACACCCGGAACGTGCCGGCTCATGCGCCGGACACCGTGTGGGGCCGCATGCAAGGAAGACAGCCAGACGGCCTGCTCCTCCAACGCCAATACCGCACTCACTTCACACGGCGAGACGGCCAGCACCAGCCCGTCATCGATACCCTGCAACTCGTTGCGCAACAGTGCCTGGAGCTCTGCCACGGCAGCCGCCAGACCATCCCCCCTACCGGCCGGCAGCGCAAACGACGCCACCGCCTCGCGCGGCAGGGCATTGCGGGCCGTGCCCCCCTTCAGTGCCGCCAGACGCAGCGGGAAATCCTGTTCCAGTTGGCGCAACACGCGGACCAGCAGCTTGATCGCATTGCCGCGTTCCTCGTGGATATCGACGCCCGAATGCCCGCCACGCAAGCCGTGCAGCGCCATCTGCCAGCCTTCATAGCCATCGGGCACCCCATCCGACCGGCCTGGCCGCCCGACATTGACATCCAGCCCCCCGGCGCAGCCGAGGTAAAACTCGCCCCATTCCTCGGTATCCAGATTCAACATCAGCCGCCCCTGCAGCACACCCGATGCCAGGCCCCGGGCCCCGCCCATGCCGGCTTCTTCATCGACCGTCAACAAGGCTTCGAGCGGGCCGTGCGCAATGTCATCGCTGTCGAGAACCGCCAGGATCAGTGCGACGCCGATCCCGTTGTCGGCGCCCAAGGTCGTTTTATCGGCGATCAGCCAGTCGCCGTCCAGCGCTGGCACAATCGGGTCGCGCAGGAAATCGTGATCGCTGTCGGCATTTTTCTGGCACACCATGTCGAGATGCGCCTGCAGCACCACGCCGGGAGCTTGCTCATACCCCGGCGTTGGCGGCTTGTGGATGAGCAGATTGCCCGCCGCATCGACTTCCGCCACCAACCGGCGCCCGTGCGCCCAGGCCAGTAACTCGCCGCGCAGCGCCGCTTCATGCTTGGAAGCCCGGGGAATGCGGCATAGCGTGGCGAAATGCGCCCAGACGGCCGCGGGTTGAAGACCGGAAAATACCGAGTATGCAGTAGAGGACTGAGGCATCGCCAAACTCCAAAGAGAAAACCCCCGAGAGTCTTTCGACTTTCGGGGGTTTAAATCTGGGGCGACATACCGGGATCGAACCGGTGACACCTGGAATCACAATCCAGTGCTCTACCGACTGAGCTAATGCCGCCGTCGAAGAAGGCGCGCATTGTACGATGCTCCTTTGCTTCTGTCTACAGGCTTTTGTAGAAATTGCCCGATACTCCAGGAGGGTGCAGTCGTCCCGGCAGCGAACCTAGCGTGATATTATTGTCGGCTTAATTTTTTCTCGGCTCCGTAGTCACAAGGAATACTCATGGAAGCAACCACTGCACAAGCTAACGAACTCGAACGCCGCGTCGATCTCTCCATCGCTATCGCCGATGTCGAGAAGGAAATGGAACAACGCCTGAAGCGCATGGGCAAGAACATGAAGATGCCTGGCTTCCGCCCGGGCAAGGTGCCGTTCAACATCGTCAAGCAGCAGTATGGCGACCAGGCCCGCCACGAAGTGCTGTCCGAGGAACTGGACCGCGTCTTCGGCGAGACCGTTACCGCCCAGAAGACCCGCGTCGCCGGTTATCCTCGTATCGAGCCGAAGACCACCGAAAGCACCACCCACCTCGAATTCACCGCCATTTTCGAAACCTATCCGGAATTTACCCCGGGTGACCTGTCGGCCTCCGAAATCGAGCGCCCGACCCTCGAAGTCGGCGCCGGCGAAGTCGACAAGACCCTCGACATCCTGCGCAAGCAGCGCGTCTCCTACGTCGACGCCGACCGCGCTGCCGCCAAGGAAGACCGCGTCGTCATCGATTTCCTCGGTAAGAAGGACGGCGTGCCGTTCCAGGGCGGCCAGGCCAACGACTATCCGTTCGTTCTCGGCCAGGGCATGATGCTGCCCGACTTCGAAAACGCCGTCGAAGGCTCCAAGGTTGGCGAAACCAAGACTTTCGACCTGACCTTCCCGGCTGACTACCACGCCAAGGACCTGGCCGGCCAG
>DATGXM010000268.1:0-7867 GCA_035298985.1 Azonexus sp.
GCCGGCGCACGGAAGACGAAGGCACCCTTGTCGTCGCGGCCGAAACCGAGCAGGCCGCGACCGGCCGCTTCTTCCAGCAGGTTACCGAAGCTGCGGAAGCCGTAATAGCTTTCGTTGAACCCCGGATTGCGACGCTTGACCACTTCCTTGAGCACCGAGGCCCAGATGCGCTCGCTTTCGCCGCGGTCGGCGATCAGGTCGACGAAGGTGGCGGAAACGATATCGACCGCCTTGGCCTTGCGCTCTTCCTGCTTCTGGCTGCGGCGTGCCTCTTCTTCCGGCGAACGCTTCTCGCGCTCGCGGCGCTGGCCGCCACGGTGTGCCTCGCGATCACGCACCAGATCGTCGTAGTAAATGAATTCGTCGCAGTTGGTGATCAGCAGGTCGGAACAGCTTTGCTTGACGCCGACGCCGATGACTTTCTTAGCGTTCTCGCGCAGCTTGGAAACCAGCGGCGAAAAATCGGAATCGCCGGAAATGATCACGAAGGTATCGACGTGGGCCTTGGTGTAGCACAGGTCGAGAGCATCGACGACCATCCGGATGTCGGCCGAGTTCTTGCCGGACTGGCGGACGTGCGGGATTTCGATCAGTTCGAAATTGGCCTCGTGCATGGCCGCCTTGAAGCCCTTGTAGCGTTCCCAGTCGCAGTAAGCCTTCTTGACGACGATGCTGCCCTTGGCGAGCAGGCGTTCGAGAACGGGGCGAATGTCGAATTTTTCGTATTGCGCGTCGCGCACGCCGAGGGCGATGTTCTCGAAGTCACAGAAGAGCGCCATGCTGGCGGTGTCGTTGGATGCGGCCATTAAATGCTTTCAGCTTGAGGATGGCCAAGTATACCGCCTCTCTCCCTACCCTCAGTGGGGGAATGCGCCGCCTGCCGGCATCTGCTGCTGCCGGCTTCCCGGCAGATTGTTGGCGCATTTTTAGCAGGCATCAAAGCCGCACCCAAGCCACACCAATAACATCGACCCGCCAAACAATTTCCGAAAGGGGGAAAGACAATGAGTGGCGCTTTCACTAAATCGATGGCGCGGAACATCTTCTACGGGGGGACGGTTTTCTTCTTCCTGTTGTTCCTTGCGCTGTCATTCGATACTCATTCGCAACTGCCGAAACGCGACATGCGGGCCAACATCACGCCGCAGATCGCCGAAGGCAAGAAGCTATGGGAAACCAACGACTGTATCGGCTGCCACACCCTGATGGGTGAAGGTGCCTACTTCGCTCCGGAACTGGGCAACGTCGTCGTCCGCTATGGCGATGAAGGCGTCAAGGCGTTCATCCAGAGCCGTCCGAAAGAAGGCATCCCGGGTCGCCGCAGCATGCCGCAGTTCAACTTCACCGACGAGCAGCTGAATGCCATCGTGGCCTTCCTGAAGCACGTCAATTCGATCAACGATGCAAACTGGCCGCCTAACAGCCAGGGCTGATCGACAGGAGAACTGAACATGCAATTCAAATCCCAAGCGGTTGCAAAACCCTACTTCATCGCGGCAATCGGCCTGTTCGTCGGTCAGATCCTGTTCGGCCTGATTCTCGGCCTGCAGTATGTGCTCGGCGACTTCCTGTTCCCCGCCATCCCGTTCAACGTGGCCCGCATGGTCCACACCAACCTGCTGATCGTGTGGCTGCTGTTTGGCTTCATGGGCGGCGCGTACTACATGATCCCGGAAGAATCCGAGACCGAACTGTTCAGCCCGAAACTGGCGCTGCTCATGTTCTGGGTCTTCCTGGTCGCCGGTGCCGCCACCATCGTCGGCTACCTGGCCGTTCCTTACGCCACCCTGGCTGAACTGACCGGCAACAACATCCTCGAGACCATGGGTCGCGAGTTCCTCGAACAGCCGCTGCCGACCAAGCTCGGCATCGTCGTCGTGGCGCTCGTCTTCCTGTTCAACATCACCATGACGGTGCTGAAGGGCAAGAAGACCTCGATCTCGATGGTGCTGCTGCTCGGCCTGTGGGGCCTGGCCGTCTTCTTCCTGTTCTCCTTCTACAACCCGGTGAACGTCGTTCTCGACAAGTTCTTCTGGTGGTGGACGGTGCACCTCTGGGTGGAAGGCGTATGGGAACTGATCCTCGGCTCCTTCCTGGCTTTCGTGCTGATCAAGACCACCGGTGTTGACCGTGAAGTGATCGAAAAGTGGCTGTACGTCATCGTCACCCTGACGCTGATTACCGGCATCATCGGTACGGGTCACCACTACTTCTGGATCGGTACGCCGGAATACTGGCAGTGGTGGGGTTCCATCTTCTCCGCGCTGGAACCGATCCCATTCTTCGCCATGACCGTCTTCGCCTTCAACATGGTGAACCGTCGTCGTCGCGAACACCCGAACAAGGCCGCCGTCCTGTGGGCCCTGGGTACCGGTGTGATGGCCTTCCTGGGCGCTGGCGTGTGGGGCTTCCTGCACACCCTGGCTCCGGTCAACTACTACACGCACGGCACGCAGATCACCGCCGCTCACGGCCACATGGCTTTCTATGGCGCCTACGCCATGGTCAACCTGATGATGATCTCCTACGCCATGCCCATCCTGCGCGGCCGTGCTGCCAACAGCAACAAGTCGCAAGTGCTGGAAATGTGGTCGTTCTGGCTGATGACGGTCGCCATCGTGTTCATCACGCTGTTCCTGACCGCCGCCGGCATCCTGCAAGTCTGGCTGCAGCGCGTCTCCGACGCTCCGCTGCCCTTCATGGTGGCCCAGGAAAAGATCGCCCTGTTCTACTGGATGCGCGAATGGGCAGGCGTTGCCTTCCTGATCGGCCTCGTGGTTTACATCACCAGCTTCTTTGTGGGTGGTGACGAGAAGGAAGCTGCATAAGGCGTAAATCCTCCACGTAGCAGCAAAGGCGCGGATCGCAAGATTCGCGTCTTTTTTATTTCCGACGATTTAGCGCAAACCGACCGTCAGTCCCTCCTAGGCCTGATCCTGCCAGCGGTAGAAGGTTGGTTGAAAGATTGTTCGGATTGTCGGCCTGACACTCAGCTTCCGGACGCCCCAAATTGAGCGTCAGGAAACTACAGTTGGTAGCGCCCAGCAGCCTTAACCTCCCGCGTCGCCAACAGTTGTGCGCTGCCCAGCGCTCAGCCAGCGATTTCTATGTAGCCAAGGCTCGCCTAAATGCCGGCCTTACGAAGACGCCGACGCTTCCTTCAGCACCGCCATAACTTCAATACTTTTGCATCAACTCTATTGCCCAAACAACCAGGATCGGATAACTACTTCGCCAGGGTAGAAGAAACGTCTCCGGCCGTGAACGTTTCTGCCCAAGCGAACCCCGCCACTTCCAGTTGTTTGCGCTTTTCCGCCGGCAATAGGGTGTGCAGGTCAGCGATGACCCCCTTGGCGTCTAGACAGAGCAGGTATTTGGTTCCCTTCTCCGTGCTATCGAGATTCCGGCACGCAACTGCTTTGACACCGACGGCATTGCGATAGGCATCAGCATAATCAGAGGGCTGAAACAACATCTTGTAATCAGCGACATAGCGCGCCGCAATCTTTCGGTAAGCAAGGTCCCGATTAGCGATGGATTGCGCCGCACGTTCAGCTTCCCGAAGCGCCCTCAGGCCCTCCGGATTACGCTTCAGCGTGTCGATATCTACGAGTTGGGTTGACGTGCTCACAACACCGGGGGAACCGTCCTTTTTCTTGTCATCGGAAATGATGGACCATCCGGCAGAATCCGAAACTGTTTCCTGAAAGCACGCAAAGCGATTGGTAGCGATTGCCGCCAGAATTCTTTGGTCCGCCAGATTGCCGGCCTTGGCCCGCTTCGTGACGCTGGCAAGGGTGCTGCCAAAGGCGTCGGCATAGCGCTTTCCGGAGAGAATACGGCAATCGCTCAAATCGAGGGTATCGGGTAGTTGTTCCACAGCGAAGGAAGGGACTGTGATGCACATGCCGACAATAAGGGCTGATAAGAGTTGTTTTGTTTTCATAGGTTTAAAGGTGCGTGGCAATAGGCGTAACGGCCACTTCTTTCATAGCGAGTAAATCCTGCAGCAGGATTAACGATTGAGGAGTCCAGGACTTCCTGTCTGCGACTTTCTGCATCCAGCGGCGTGCTGGCGTCCCCAAAATCACGCCAGCGCCACCATCAGGAATGCTGGCATCCGGCGTTCAACCGTTGCCAAGTTGTTGTTTCATATATCCGGGCCAGTGGCCACAACCGCTGGCGCTACAGACTCCTTTCCACCGGAACACACCGTGAGACTGGCAACAGTTGCCATGGCGGCCAAAACCGCCACTACTATGTTCATTTTTCCTCCAACCCGAACAAAATGCCATTTGCATTATCCAGAGCAATGGAGGAATGTGCAACCGGGTAGCGTTTTGAGTGTCGCATTCCATTCTTAGGGCAGATCAAGGTTTGCAGGCCGGCAAAATCCTACGATGGCAGCCATGTCTGAATCCATTCTCATTCCGTCTGCCGAAACCAGTACCGGACGCCGTCTGCCCGGCGATCTGGCCATCTGGTTCTTCATCCTGGCCGAGATGCTGGCCTTTGCCGTGTTTTTTGCCGCCTATGCCTTTGCCCGGGCCAGCCACGTCGAGGAATTCAACCTCTACCAGCAAACGCTGGACCGCAACCTCGGCGCACTGAACACCCTGCTACTGGTCACCGGCTCGTGGTTTGTCGTGCGTGCCGTGCAGGCCGCGCACCGGGACGACCGGTCGGCAATCGCACCCAACATCCTGGTCGGCTGGCTATGCGGTGCCGGCTTCCTGGTCGTCAAGGTCATCGAATACGCCGCCAAGTTCGGTGCCGGCATCTCGATGTCGACCAACACCTTCTACATGTTCTACATCTCGCTGACTTTCTTCCATTTCATGCACGTCATCCTCGGCATGGTGATCCTGACCGTACTGTGGATGCAGGCGCGCAAGGGCGTCTATGGCAGCCACGACGCGCACGGCCTGGAAAGCGGTGCCGCCTACTGGCACATGGTCGATCTGCTGTGGATCGTTCTCTTCCCGCTCGTTTATGTGATGCGCTGACCATGGAATTCCTCAAGAACCCCGCCCATCGCGCCTGGCTCGTCCTGATGGTCGCCACGGCCATCACCTGGTATCTCGGCGAAGTCGGCGCCGCCGGCACCGCGGCCATCGTCGCCATGCTGGCCATCGCCTTCGTTAAGGTCCGCCTGGTCATCCTCGACTTCATGGAATTGCGCGAAGCGCCGCGGATGTGGCGCATCCTGCTCGAAGGCTGGCTTATACTGGTTTCCAGCCTGATTCTGCTTGCTTACTGGATTTCCCTCAAATGACCGATCTGCCCTTCTACGAACCGTCCGGCAACGAAATCTCCCTGTTCGAACACGCTTTCAACCAGCGCCTGCCGCTGTTGATCAAGGGGCCGACCGGCTGCGGCAAGACGCGCTTCGTCGCCCACATGGCGGCGCGCCTGAAGCTGCCGCTATACACCGTGGCCTGCCACGACGACCTGACCGCCGCCGACCTGGTCGGCCGCCACCTGATCTCGGACAAGGGCACCTACTGGTGCGACGGCCCGCTGACCCGCGCCGTGCGCGAAGGCGGCATCTGCTACTTGGACGAAGTGGTCGAGGCGCGCAAGGACACCACCGTCGTGCTGCACCCGCTGGCCGACGACCGCCGCATCCTGCCCATCGACCGCACCGGCGAGACGCTGGAAGCGCCGCCCAATTTCATGTTGGTCGTTTCCTACAATCCCGGCTACCAGAACCTGCTCAAGGGCCTGAAGCCCTCGACCCGCCAGCGTTTCGTATCGATGAGCTTCGATTTCCCGAGCACCGAGCGCGAAACCTCGATCCTGATCGGCGAAACCGGCTGCGACGCCGATCTGGCCAAGCGCCTGGTCGGCATCGCCAAGGCTTTCCGCGCCCTGAAGGACCGCGATCTGGAAGAAGTGGCCAGTACCCGCCTGCTAGTCTATGCCGCGACCCTGATCAAGTCCGGTTTCGACGTCTCCGCCGCCTGCCGCGCCGCCCTGGTCGAAACGCTGACCGACGAGCCGGAGACGATTGAGGCGCTGATGGAAATCGTCAATGCCACGTTCGGACGCTGAAACCGGTTTCGACGAAAAGATTCCCGGCCAGAACCTGGCCGTGATCGCCGAGGCGCTGTTCCTCGCTAATCTGCTCGTCGCGCCCGGCATCTGCTTTGCCGTCCTGCTCTGGCTGTGGCGGCGCAACAAGGACGATGCCCCGCGCCTTGCCCGCCAGCACCTCAAGCAAGCCACCTACGTCAGCCTGTGGGGCGGCCTGCTCATCGTCACGCTGACCAGCCTGTTCATCGCCCTCGGCGGCCTGCAGTGGGAATGGACCTGGGTTCTCGTCATCCTGTATTTCACCTGCATTCACTCGACCCTGGTCCTGTTCGGCATGTTCGCGCTGGTCAAGGCCCTGGCCGGCCAGGTCTGGCGTTTCCCGCTGATCGGCCCGGCCGTCGACCGCGACCCGGCATGAAGAAACCCGCTTTGCAACGCGCCCGCTTGCTGGCGCAGATGGCCTTTTTCACCCTGTTTACGGTGACCCCCATCTTCGACCTGTTCCGTTACGACCTGACGGAAAAGCACGCCTATTTCCTGACCATGCCGTGGCACCTCGGCATCGACGAGCTGATCGCCGGCACCGGCGATCCGAAAACGGCCGCCATCAACATCATTCTCTACCTCTTCCTGCCGGTGCTTGGCGCTCTCGGCTTGATCATCGGCGTCGCCTGGAAATGGGGCCGCCTGTACTGCGGCTGGCTGTGCCCGCATTTTTCCGTGGTCGAAACCATCAATCGCCTGATGCTGTTCGCCACCGGCAAGCATTCGGTCTGGGACAAGAAGCAGGTGCCGCCCTGGCAGCCGGACAGCACACCGATGCCGCGCGACGCACGCTACTGGTTCGCCGTCGTGCCCGCCGCCATCGGCTTCGCCTTCGCCTGGGCGGTCGTCGGCCTGACCTATCTGATGCCGCCCTTCCAGGTTTATAGCGGCCTGCTCAATTTCACCCTGCTGCGCGGCGAGGTCATTTTCCTCTGTGCGGCGACCACGGTACTGACCCTCGAATTTCTCTTCGCCCGCCACCTGTTCTGCCGCTACGGCTGCGCCATCGGCATTTTCCAGAGCTTCGCGTGGATCGTGAACAAGAAAGCCATGGTCGTCGGCTTCGAGCGCAAGCGGCTGACCGACTGCGCCAGCTGCCTCGACGGCCACGGCAGCGCCTGCGATTCCGTCTGCCCGATGCGCCTCAAGCCGCGCAACGTCAAGCGCTGGATGTTCGCCTGCACGCAATGCGGCCAGTGCATCTCGGCCTGCGCGACGACCAACCGGAACAACCCGGAGGGCCAGCTCCTGCGCTGGGTCAGCAGCGACGCCGCCAAACGCAACGAGGCCGGTTTTTCAGCTTTATCAAACACAGACGAGGATGCCGGAGGCAAAATCTGACCCATGGAAGAATTCATCGGCAAACTCTGGCATAACTGGGTCACCAAGGCGGCCGGCGGGCATTACCCGCAAGCGGCGGTCAAGCTGGCCGATGTCGAGAAGACGGCGGGTATCCTGTTCCGCGCCTTCGGCGGCGATCCCGGCCTCAAGGTCGCGGCGGCGACGGCCGAACAGCACGGCGCCCGGCGGCGCTGGCTGCAGCGCCTGGCGAGCAGCGGCGAGCGGGTCGCTCAGGCTCGGCGCGATGCGGAAACCCTGCGCCTGCCGCCGGAAATCGCCGCCTTCCCGGAAAAGTCGCTGAACCGCGACCTCTATCTGTGGCTGTCGGCCATCGCCGCCTGCGACGTGGCCGGCGACCAGCCGTGGTTCATCCGCAACCAGCGGGCCGCGCAGACGGCACTCGAGCGCTACCCCGGCCTGCGGCCGCGCTACGAGCGGCTGGTCG
>DATGXM010000269.1:0-3961 GCA_035298985.1 Azonexus sp.
GCTGTTCCGGCCGGCCGCCGGAAGGACGGGCCTCGCCATGGGCGACCAGGCCCTCGTTTTCCAGCGCGGCCAGATGCTGGCGGACCGCATTGGCGGTGATCCCCAGCCGGGCCGAGAGTTCGACGACGGCCAATCCACCCTTGTTCCGCAACAGTAGCTTCAGCAATTCCTGCTGCCGGGTTCCCAATATGGCAAGCATGCCCTTCTCCTCGCCGCTCCGCTCGGCTGGCGAGGAAGCGACTTAAAACATATAAAAATTGAGAAACTATTTTATAGATTTCCATCTAAGACTGTGAGTGCCCGATTTTGTTCGATCTCCATTCCCGAAAGGAAAACGATGAATGCCCCCGAAAAAGTGATCCTGCTCCCCGACATCCAGTCGCAGGAGGATAGCCGCGAGCTGTCCATACAGGCGGTGGGGGTCAATGGCGTCCGCTATCCGGTCACCATCCTGTCGGGGGCCAAGCCCTCGCCGACCATTGCCACCTTGTCGCTGACCGTCGGTCTGCCCGCACAGGTCAAGGGTACCCACATGTCCCGCTTCATCGAGCTGATGGAGGCACAGGCCGCTCCGCTCGATCAGGCGGCGTTCAAACGCCTGCTGTTCGACATGGTGGAACGGCTGGGGGCGAAGAGCGGCATGATCGACATGCGCTTTCCCTATTTTGTGACCAAGAGGGCGCCGGTTTCCGGCGTGCAAAGCCTGCTCGACTACCAGGTCGGCTGGCAGGGCAAGTTGTCCGAGAGCGGTGTCTATTCCTTCGCCATGCAGGTCATGGTCGCGGCGACCAGCCTGTGCCCGTGCTCCAAGGAAATATCCGACTACGGCGCCCACAACCAGCGCTCGCACATCAGCATCGACGCCGAACTGGCCGACGACATGCCGATTGAAGAATTGATCGCCATCGCCGAAGGCAGCGCCTCGTGCGAGGTGTATGGCCTGCTCAAGCGGCCTGATGAAAAGTACGTCACCGAACGCGCCTACGACAATCCGAAATTTGTCGAGGACGTGGTCCGCGACGTGGCCCTGGCCCTCAACCGGGACAAGCGCGTAACGGCCTATACGGTCGAGGCGGAAAATTTCGAATCGATCCACAACCACTCCGCCTTCGCCCGCATCGTCAAACCCCACCGGACAGGAGAATGAACATGGGCCTCCATCACGTCAGCCTCGCCGGCCGCGAAGTGATCGCCGAAGGCAGCATGGCCTTTCATATCGCTAAACCGGAAGCCTTCAGTTTCAAGCCGGGCCAGGCAATCGACCTGATCCTGCCCGGGCTGGCGGAATCCGACGCCCTGAACAGCCGCCACGCCTTTTCCCTCGTCAGCGCCCCTTGCGAGGACCGTCTGACCATCGCCACGCGCATGCGCGACAGCCCGTACAAGCGCGCCCTGGGCGCCCTGGCCGACGGTGCCCCGCTGCAGATTGACGGCCCCTTCGGATCGCTGACCCTGCACAACAAGCGCGCCCGGCCGGCCGTCTTCATTGCCGGCGGCATCGGCATCACGCCGTTCGTCAGCATCCTGCGGCAAGCGGCCAAGGACCGGTTGGCACAGCGTTTCGTGCTGCTCTATTCCAACCGCCGCCCGCAGGACGCCGCCTTCCTGGGCGAACTGCAGTCGCTGCAAGCGCAGATGGAAGACTTCCGGCTGGTGGCCACGATGACCGAGGCCGGTCCGGCACTGGAATCGTGGACCGGCGCCACGGGCATGATCGACGCCCAACTGCTCAGGCGTGAAATGGCGGACCTCGCCTCGCCCATCTACTATCTCGCCGGCCCGCCGGTCATGGTCACCGCCATGCGCGAGCTGCTGAACAGCATCGGCGTCGACGATGACGACATCCGCAGCGAGGACTTCTACGGCTACTGAAGAGGCGGAGAGCGTGTTTCCCTACGACGAGCAGGCGATAGCTTCCATACTGGGTACCAGCCTCGACGCGGTATTCACCATCGACGAGCGCGGTCATATCGTCGATCTGAACCTGGCGGCGCTGCGCATGTTCGGCTGGTCACGCGAGGAACTGCTTGGGGCCAATATCTCCGCCATCGTGCCCTCGCCGCTCAAGGAAAAGCACGACGGCTTCCTCAAGGCCTTCGATCCGCAGCGCGGCGTCAAGCATGTATTGGGCAGCGGCCAGCGGCTGAACGGGCAACGCCGGGACGGCAGCTGCTTCCCGGTCGAAGTCGGCATCTCCGCCTTCATCCAGGATGGAAAGCGCTATTTCACCGGCTTCGTCCGCGACATGAGCGAGCGCCAGCAGAGCGAAGACCGGATGCATCACCTCGCCACCCACGACATGGAAACCGGCCTTCTAAACTACCGCGGCCTGGCCGCGAACGGCGTGGCCACTGTGGACGGGCCACTGCGGGCCATCGTCTTCCGCCTTGAGGAATTCCGCCGCTTTTCGCTGATCTACGGCGAGCCATGGTGCATCGCCGTGCTCGATACCCTGGCGCTGCGCCTGAAGGAGTTCCTGAAGCCGGGCGAGGTCGCCGCCCGTGTCCGCGAAGACACCTTCGCCATCCTGCTTCCCGGCAGCAGCGCTGGCCGGGCCGACGCCCTGGCAGCGCTCCTCAGGGAACCCTTCAGCCAGGGCGAGATGCGCTTTTCGGTGACGGCGACCATCGGGGTCTCCCCTGTCGATGGCTCGCTGGACAGGCTGCTGCGCACCGCCCAATGGGCCTGCGATCGCGCCGGACCGCAGGGCCGGGGCCGGATCAACGAATTCACCGACGAACTGCGCCGTTCATCGCGCCGGGAAATCCAGATCGAGACCCGGCTCCAGGAGGCAGTGCGCAGCCACGACCTTGCACTCGCGCTGCAGCCCAAGATACGCCTGGCCGACCGCCGCATGGTGGGAGCTGAAGCCCTGGTCCGCTGGCTAGATCCGCAACTCGGCGAGGTGCCGCCCAGCGAATTCATCCCCATTGCCGAACGCTTGGGGCTGATCGGCAACATCAGCAATTGGGTACTGGACCAGGCCTTGGCCGAGATTACCCGCTGCCACGATCCGTCCATTTCGGTGGCGGTCAATTTTTCCACCCTGGATTTCTACCAGCCTGATCTGCTGCAGCATATTGGTAAGGCGCTGGCGCAAAACGGGGCCGACCCGGCGCGGCTGGTCGTCGAACTGACCGAATCGGTCCTCGCCCACGATATCCGGCTGGTCAATGCCCGCATGCAGGAAATCAAGGCGCTGGGGGCGTCCATCTCGCTGGACGACTTCGGCACCGGCTACTCCTCTCTGGCCTACCTGCGCCAGCTTCCCATCGATTCCCTGAAGATCGACATCTCTTTCGTCCGCGACCTGCCGGAGAGCGCCGACGCCGTCGCCATCGCCACGGCCATCGTTTCCCTGGCCAAGGCGCTGAGCCTGGACACCATCGCCGAGGGGGTGGAGAACGAAATGCAGGCCCAGTTGCTCCGCGGGCTGGGCATCGACCAGGGACAGGGCTACCTGTTCAGCCGCCCCATCGCGCCTGCCGCTTTCCAGCAAATCGCGGCGGCCCAAGCCCAATCTCGATAGCCTTATCCGGCCCACTCCGCCACAGTCGGCTGTCGCATCAGCCTTTCCAGCAGGGTCATCGCCGCATCCACCCGGCTCAAAGCTTCGGACGTCAGGTCTTCGCCCAGTCCGAAACGCTCGCCACGCACGCAAAGCACGAAGGATGGCGGCGGTTCGCTGCCTTCCGTCTGGCGATAGACCTGCAGCACGGCCTGCGGCGGCAGGGCGTGGGTAGAGTGGCTGGGGATGACGGCCGGGAAGATGCGCTCGAAAATGTAGGGCGCCGCGGTGTTTTCGCCGGCGTCGATGAACAGGGCAAGCTCCCGGCCCGCCAGGTCGAGCGCGTGTTCGATGTTGAGCTGGAAGTCCTCGATCAATTCGACGCCTTCGCCCAGCCCTTGCCTGGCCAGCCAGTGTTCCAGCCGGCCGAGCAATTCCGGGCCGATGGCGTCG
>DATGXM010000270.1:0-2036 GCA_035298985.1 Azonexus sp.
GCCGAAGGCGTATTCCTGGCGAACGACCAAGCCCTGGCGGGCGGCGGCGGCCCGAAAGGCTTCGCGCGAGGGCAGCATGCCGCCGGGGAAGATGTATTGCTGGATGAAGTCGGTGCCGCGCCGGTAGCTCGCGAACAGATCGTCGCGGATGGTGATGCTCTGGATCAGCGCTCTGCCGCCGGGCTTCAGCGCGCGGGCCACAGTGGCGAAATAGGTCGGCCACCATTGCTCGCCGACGGCCTCGAACATCTCGATGGAGACCAGATGGTCGAACTGCTCCGTCGTGTCGCGATAGTCCTGCAGGCGCAGATCGGCCTGTGGCACGCGCTTCTGCGCCCATTCCAGTTGCGCCGGCGACAGCGTCAGGCCCGTCACGTGGAGGCCGTCCCGCACCGCCATGTCGGCGAAACCGCCCCAGCCGCAGCCGATTTCCAGCACGCTGTCGCCGGCCTTTGCCTGCAAGCGGTCGAGGATACGGCAGTATTTGGCATGTTGGGCGGCGAGCAGTGAGCCATCGTCCTGCGGCCGGTAGAGGGCGGCCGAATAGCTCATGCTGGGGTCCAGCCACCGGCGGTAGAAATCGTTGCCCAGGTCGTAGTGGGCCATGATGTTGCGCTTGCTGCCGGTCCGGCTGTTGCGGTTGAACCAGTGGCGCACGCGCGCCGCCAGCAGTTGTCGCCACGAGCCGTAGACCGCCCGGCTCAGCACGTCGCGGTTGCGGGCGAGCAAGGTGAGCAGGCCGGTGAGCTCCGGCGTATCCCACTGGCCGTCGAGATAGGACTCGGCCAGACCGATGTCGCCGCGCGCCAGCACGCGGCCGAACAGCGCCTCGTCATGGACCTGCAGCGTGATGCCGTGCTCGCCGTCGCCGAACAGCGCGCAGGAGCCGTTGGGCAGGCGGACTTCGAGCAGCCCTCCGCTCAGTTTTTCGAGGAGCGAGAAAACGATGCCGGTGTCGCGATCGAGCGCTTCGTCGCCGCGCAGGATCAGGGCGTAATTAACGGTCTGGTTCATTTGATCGATTCCTGTAGGGGGCGGGGAGCGGGATGCGCGCCGCGGAACGGCACGCCCTTGAGCCACAGCCTGAGGGCCTGCCAGTGGATGCGGGCGATGACGCCCAGCGTCAGGAATGGCATGCGCAACAAGGCCATGAGCAGGGCAGTAGACGACCACGCCAGCGGCTTGCCGGAAATCGAGGTCAGCAGCAGTTCGCCTTCGGCATCGTCGTAATCGATGCGGCACAGCTGCACCGAACGCGCGAGTTGAAAGCGGAAGCGGTAGCCGCCTTCGATGTCGTTGAAGGGTGAGACATGGAACAGCTTGTCGGCGCGCAGTTCGACACCGTCGGCCAGCGGGGCGCCGTGCCGGTGCAACAGATAGCTGTGCGTGCCGCCGAAGGTGTTGTTGACCTCGGCCAGGATGGCGACGAGATGGCCGCTGCGGTCGTGGCAGTACCAGAAACTGACGGGATTGAAGACGTAACCCAGCACGCGCGGGAAGGTCTGCAGTACGATCTCGCCGTCGTTGGGCAGATCATGGTCGGCCAGCAGGTTCTCGATCCACGGCAGCAGCGGGCTGCCGTCGCGCGGGCCATGGTCACCGCTTTGGAAGCTCAGCAAGTTGCGGCGGTCGATGGAAAACAGCGCGCACTCCGCCGCCTTGAGGTTGCGCAGCGGCAACTGGACATAGAAGACCGGGTAGACGAAAGCATGGACCGCCGGGCGCAGGCGCCGGTGCATCACATGGCCGAGGCAGAGTCGGGGCTGGGCGGGCATGGCCTGACCTCAGGCGCTTTCCGTCTGCCGTGACAACTCGGCGACGCTAGCCTGCCACGGGGCTGTCACCCCCAGGCCGTTGGCGACGCGCAGCGCGGATTTCAGGCCGTCTTCGTGGAAACCGTAGCTGCCCCAGGCGCCGGCCAGCCAGATGCCGCCTTCGCCTTGCACCTCGGCCAGCCGCTGCTGGGCGGCGATGGCCGGGCCGTCGAAAATCGGATGGGCGTACTCGAATTCGGCCAGGATCTTGGCCGGGTCCGG
>DATGXM010000271.1:0-1603 GCA_035298985.1 Azonexus sp.
TGCCGCGGTGGCCAGCCAGGCGACGCGGCGGTCTTCCTCGGTGACGGCGAGTTGCGTCACCGCGGGCTGCCCGGGCCCGTTTCGCCGTGGGTTCGCTGCGCCGTGCTCAGTAGCTGATCGAGTCATAAATCTTGGTCCGGCCGGTGATCTGGACGCTGACGCGGTTGGGGGCGCAGATGGCGATTTCACCGGGACGCATCAGCCAGCCCTGCCTGACGCAATACTGGCGCGGGCTGGGGTCGGCCACGACGCGGGCACGGCCCGGTTCGACGGCGATCAGCGTGGTGCCGAGCGGCCCGCTTACTTGGAATTGCTTGCGGGCTTTCAGATCGACCTCGGCGAAGACGCGGCCTTCCTGGCGGATGATGGCGCGGTCGCCCATGCCGCCCTGCCAGAATACCGGGACGCTGACGCCGACCAGCGCGGCGCTGCCGAGCATGACCAGCCAGTCACCCGGCCGGATCAGGGCCAGCCAGTCTTTCAAGCGCCGGCCAAAGTGCGATGGCGGACCAGGACCCGGGCGCGGTCGGCAAAGTCCTCGGCCAGCCATTCGGCGATGTACACCGAGCGGTGCTGGCCGCCGGTGCAGCCGATGGCCACCGTCAGATAATTGCGGTTGTCGCGGATGTAGCAGGGCAGCCAGGTGGCGACGAAGCGGGCGATGTCGTCGCGCATGCGACGGACCTCCTCCTCGGCTTCGAGGAAGGCGATGACTGGCTGGTCCTTGCCGGTCAGCGGGCGCAGGTCGGGATCGTAGTGCGGGTTGGGCAGGCAGCGCACGTCGAAGACGAGGTCGGCGTCGAGCGGGATCCCGTGCTTGAAGCCGAAGGACTCGAACATCAGGGTCAGACCGTGGCTCGGTTCGGCTTCGATGAACTGGCGTACCCATTCGCGCAGGCCATTGGCCTTCATGCCGCTGGTGTCGATGCGGTGGCCGAGTCCGGATATCGGCTCCAGCGTGTCGCGCTCGGCGCGGATGGCTTCGAGCAGCGTCTGGTCGGAGCTGGCCAGCGGATGGCGGCGGCGCGATTCCGAATAGCGCTTGAGCAGCGTTTCCTCGGTCGAATGCAGGAACAGGAAGGTCAGGTTGATGCCCTGGTCCTTCAAATTCTTCATCTTGGCGGCGAGCAGGTCGATACCGTGGCCGGAACGGGCGTCGATGGCGACCGCGACCTTGCGCACATTCTCTTCCTTCAGCATGCGGACGAGCACGGTCAGCATGATCACCGGCAGGTTGTCCACGCAGTAGTAGCCGGAGTCTTCCAGCAGGTTCAGGGCAACGGACTTGCCGGAACCGGACAGGCCGCTGATCAGAATGAGTTCCAT
The DNA here is from genome assembly GCA_035298985.1 of Azonexus sp. Lineage (GTDB taxonomy): Bacteria > Pseudomonadota > Gammaproteobacteria > Burkholderiales > Rhodocyclaceae > Azonexus. The sequence goes on from DATGXM010000271.1 coordinate 1,327, forward strand.
CATGTGAAGCATAATCAAGGCGGCGCGCGGCAGCAACCCGCGGCATAATGATGGGTCGGCAATCTGGCGCCGCGCCCCGGAAGAAGAGGGATTTCCCCGTTGCGGGAATGATGCCGGACTGTGCCGGTCCAATGAAAAAAGCAGGAGACGACCATGCCCCCGACATTACCTCTGCTCGATCTGCCTTTCCTGTCCGAATTGACGGCCCTGCGCCGCGACATCCACGCCCATCCGGAGCTGGCCTTCGACGAGAACCGGACGGCCGACATCGTGGCGC
>DATGXM010000272.1:0-18696 GCA_035298985.1 Azonexus sp.
TCAAGCGCGCCATGCCATCGGCCGTGCGCGCCGTCATGCCCTGGGTATGGCGCTGGAAGAAACGCTCGATGAAGAGGTCGTTTTCCAGCAGACCGCGCCGACAGCGCCAGCGCAGTTTGCTCAGTTCGGCCTCGGTAATCTTGCGTTCGCCGTCCATATCCAGTACCCGTAGTGCTTAGACCGCGCGGCGGACCATCAATTCCTTGATCTTGCCAATGGCCTTGGTCGGGTTCAGACCCTTCGGGCAGACGTCGACGCAATTCATGATCGTGTGGCAACGGAACAGGCGGTAGGGGTCTTCCAGGTTGTCCAGGCGCTCGTTGGTGGCGTCGTCGCGGCTGTCGGCGATGAAGCGGTAGGCCTGCAGCAGACCGGCAGGGCCCACGAACTTGTCGGGGTTCCACCAGAAGCTGGGGCAGCTGGTGGAGCAGCAGCTCGCGCACAGGATGCACTCGTACAGGCCGTTCAGCTCTTCGCGCTCTTCCGGGCTCTGCAGGCGCTCGCGCTCGGGGGCGGGCGTGTTGCTGATCAGGTAGGGCTTGATCGAGTGGTACTGCTTGAAGAACATGGTCATGTCCACAATCAGGTCGCGCACGACCGGCAGGCCCGGCAGGGGTTTCAGGACGATGTCACCCGTCAAGGTCTTGAGGTTGGTCAAGCAGGCCAGGCCGTTCTTGCCGTTGATGTTCATGGCGTCGGAACCGCAGACGCCTTCACGGCAGGAGCGACGGTAGGAAATCGTATCGTCCTTGGCCTTCAACTTGGTCAGTGCGTCCAGCAGCTTGCGGTCGGTCGGTTCGATTTCGACCGAGATATCCTGCATGTACGGCGCGTCGTCCTTGTCCGGATCGTAGCGATAGATGCTGAATTGAACCATGCGTTTGCTCATTCTGGACTCCAATTAGTACGAGCGCGTCTTGAGCGCAACAGGCTCGACGGTCAGGGGTTGCATGTTCACCGGCTTGTAGGTGATCGAGTTATCAACCGGCGAGAACAGCGTGTGCTTCAGCCATTCCTTGTCGTTGCGGCCGTTGGGGAACTCGGCGCTATCCGGCGCATCGTCGCGCACGTGGGCACCGCGGGATTCCTTGCGGGCTTCGGCGGAGATCATCGTGGCCTTGGCGACTTCGATCAGGTTTTCCATTTCGAGGGCTTCGGTACGCGCCGTGTTCCAGGCCATCGACTTGTCCTTGATCTCGAGCTGGCGAGCCGCCTTTTCGACTTCGAGGATCTTCTCGACGCCCTGCTTCAGCATGTCGCCGAAGCGGAACACACCGGCGTGATCCTGCATGGTGCGCTGCATGGCCAGACGGGTTTCGTGCACATTGGCACCGCCCTTGCGGTTGTCCAGGGCAGCGATGCGGGCCAGGGTCTTGTCGGCAACATCCTTCGGCAGGTCGCGATGCGCCTTGCCAGCCTTGAGATCTTCGACAGCGGAGTCACCGGCCGACTTGCCGAAGACCAGCAGGTCGAGCAGCGAGTTGGTACCGAGGCGGTTGGCACCGTGTACCGAGGCGCAGGCACATTCGCCGCCGGCGTAGAAGCCGGGAACGACGGCGTTCATGTCGCCGTTCTGCGGCATCACGACACGACCGGAGTAATGGGTCGGGATACCGCCCATCTGGTAGTGGCAGGTCGGCACGACCGGCAGCGGCTCCTTCAGGCAGTCGACACCGGCGAACTGCAGGCCGATTTCGCGGATACCCGGCAGGCGCTTCATGATGGTGTTCGGGTCGAGGTGGGTGATGTCGAGCAGGACGTAGTCCTTGTTGACGCCACAGCCGCGGCCTTCCTTGATTTCGGTCGCCATGGCGCGGGAAACCACGTCACGCGACGCCAGATCCTTGGCGTTCGGGGCGTAGCGCTCCATGAAGCGTTCCTTGCTGGAGTTACGCAGGATGCCGCCTTCGCCGCGCACGCCTTCGGTAATCAGCACGCCGGCACCGGCCACGCCGGTCGGGTGGAACTGCCAGAATTCCATGTCTTCGAGCGGGATACCGGCACGCGCCGCCATGCCCAGACCGTCACCGGTGTTGATGAAGGCGTTGGTCGAAGAATAGAAGATACGGCCGGCACCGCCGGTCGCGAAGATGGTGGCACGGGCGTGGAAGATGACAACCTGGCCGGTTTCCATTTCCATGGCGGTGACGCCGAGGACGTGGCCTTCTTCGTCGCGGATCAGGTCGAGGGCCATCCATTCGACGAAGAACTGGGTGTTGGCCTTGACGTTGCGCTGGTACATCGCGTGCAGCATGGCGTGACCGGTACGGTCAGCGGCTGCGCAGGAACGACGCACCGGCTTTTCACCGAAATTCGACATGTGGCCGCCGAACGGACGCTGATAGATCTTGCCGTTGTCGGTACGGTCGAACGGCATGCCGTAGTGCTCGAGCTCGACGACCACTTCGTTGGCCTTCTTGCACATGAACTCGATGGCGTCCTGGTCGCCGAGCCAGTCGGAGCCCTTGACGGTGTCGTACATGTGCCACGTCCAGTGATCTTCCTCGGAGTTACCCAGGGATGCAGCCACCCCACCTTGCGCGGCAACGGTGTGCGAGCGGGTCGGGAAAACCTTGGACAGCACGGCCGTCTTCAGGCCGGCTTCGGACAATTGGATCGCGGAACGCAGACCGGCGCCACCGGCACCGACGATGACCGCATCAAACTTCAGAACAGGAATACTCACGCTTACAGCCTCCAGAGAATCGCAGCAGCCCACGCGGTGTAACCCACCAGCGCAGCAATGGTCAGAACGTGCAGGGACAGGCGCAGGCCGGTCGGTTTCACGTAATCCATCCAGATGTCACGCACGCCGATCCAGGCGTGGTAGAACAGGCTGACGAAAAAGAGGAAAGTCAGGAACTTGATGACGCCATTGGCGAAAATGCCTTGCCAGGCTTCGAAGGTACCCGGACGCACGACCAGCAGCACGGCGGCGATCAGCACCGAATAGACAGCCATGATGACGGCGGTGGCGCGCTGCGCGATCCAGTCCTTCAGACCGTAATGGGCACCGACAACGATACGATTGATCACAGCAGAACCCCCCACAGGATCAGGGTCAGCGGGATGCTGACAGCGAAGACGACAGCTGCGGATTGGCGGGCAGCTTCCTTCTCGATGCCGACGTGCAGGTCGAGCAACAGGAAACGGATGCCGGCGCAAAAGTGATGGACAAATGCCCACAGCAAACCGGCCAGAATAACCTTAACCGGCAGCATGCCGGCAACTGCCTTGAAGGAGGCAAAGCTCTCAGGCGATCCCAGGCTGGCACCGAAGAGCCAGAGCATTACCGGGAAGCAGAGGAACAAGCCAACGCCGCTGACGCGGTGAAGAATTGAAACCTTGCCAGGCAACGGCAGCCTGATTGTAGTCAAGTCCAAGTTTTTTGGACGTTTCTTGATGGTCATTTCTGCCATGAACGTCATCCCTCGCGTGAAGATGCGGTTATCCGCTTGTACGTGGTTTGAAAAGAACGGTAATTATACATTCAAAACCAAGCCGAAGGCGCCACTCCGGGCGCTTTACGACCTAATCCGAAAGCATGGTTTCTCTCTCAGCCCAAATCGTTCCGGTAATAATGATGCCGCGTGCAATACAGCCCGCGACGCCATTCCACCGGTTTATTGCCATAGGTGTAAGCCGTCCTCTCAACGAGGAGAAGCGGATCACCCGGTCCGACCCCTAGCAGCTCCGCACTTTGCACATCCGCCGCCACCGCTCGCAAATGCTCCTCCGCATTGATCATGCGAACGCCAAAATCGCTTTCGAACAGACTGTACAGCGAACGGTCGCCACCGCGCAGACGCTCAAGGGACAAACCATCGAACAGATCGGCCGCCAGATAAATTTCATCAAAAACCACCGGCTCGCCGTCAAAACGTAACAAACGCTTGACGACCAGCACGCGGTCTCCCGCCTTCAGGCCCAGTGCAGCAGCCACTTCAGGTGTCGCGGCAATGGATTCGCAGAAGAAGGGATCGCTGACGGTCGGCATTGCCTTGCCGTTATCGGGAACCAGTCGCAAAAAGCGATAAAAGGAACGCGGATCGCTGTGCGTCGCTACAAAAGTCCCCTTGCCCTGGCGACGAACCAGAAGATTCTCGGCCGCCATTTCGTCGATCGCCTTGCGCACGGTTCCCTGACTGACGCTGAAACGCACCGCCAACTCGCCTTCACTGGGAATGGCATCACCCGGCCCCCACTCGCCCTGCTCGAGACTGCGGATCAGGAAATCCTTGATCTGACGATAGAGCGGACTGAAGGTCGGCGAAGCGGGGCGGGAAGGACGGGAAGCGTCGCGAGTCATGGGCTGAAATTTCAGCACATTTCGGCCAGACCGTCCACGAAAAGTTGTCTTATATAAGACAGATGATGAATTGACAGGAAAACGGCGAACTTCTAACATCGACAATCTGTTGTTCCGGCTAACCACGCAAGGTCAAAATAAAGCCGGACAAACTGAAACCCGCACAATTTCAACCACGCTGTTTCAATCAGGAGCGATTTATGTCCAAAGCCCCCATGCGCGTTGCTGTTACCGGCGCCGCCGGCCAGATCGGTTATAGCCTGCTGTTCCGCATCGCCTCCGGCGAAATGCTCGGCAAAGACCAGCCGGTCATTCTCCAGTTGCTCGACCTGCCGCAGGCTCAGCAAGCCGTCAAGGGCGTCATGATGGAATTGGACGACTGCGCCTTCCCGCTGCTGGCCGGCATGGTTGCCACCGATGATCCGAACGTCGCCTTCAAGGATGCCGACGTCTGCTTGCTGGTTGGCGCCCGTCCGCGCACCAAAGGCATGGAACGTGCCGACCTGCTGACCGCCAACGGCGCCATCTTCACCGTTCAGGGCAAGGCCATTGCCGAGAACGCCAAGGAAGACGTCAAGGTTCTGGTCGTCGGCAACCCGTGCAACACCAACGCCTACATCGCTGCTGCTGCTGCCAAGAAGGTTGGCCGCACCAACCCGAACAACTACCACGGCATGCTGCGCCTGGACCACAACCGTGCACTGTCGCAACTGGCCGAAAAGACCGGCCGCACCGTTTCTTCCTTCAAGAAGCTGGTGGTCTGGGGTAACCACTCGCCGACGATGTACGCCGACTACCGCAACTGCGAATCCAACGGCGACAACGTCAAGGCCCTGATCAACGATCACGCCTGGAACAACGACGTCTTCCTGCCGACCGTCGGCAAGCGCGGCGCCGCCATCATCGAAGCCCGCGGCCTGTCTTCCGCTGCTTCGGCTGCCAACGCCGCCATCGACCACGTCCGTGACTGGGTCCTCGGCTCCAACGATTGGGTTACCATGGGTGTTCCGTCCGACGGTTCCTACGGCATCCCGGCCGGCATCGTCTTCGGCTTCCCGTGCGAGTGCAAGGGCGGTTCCTTCAAGATCATCCAAGGACTGGAAATCGACGAGTACAGCCGCGAGAAGATCAATATCACCCTCAAGGAACTGACCGACGAAGCAGAAGCCGTCAAGGGCATGCTGTAAGGCAGTGACTAGCTGCTAGTTTTTAGCAGTTAGCAAAACAAGGGGTCGCGGTAAAATACCGCGGCCCTTTTGTTTTTGGCTCAAACCTCTAACAGCTCGATCCTAACCACTACCATGCGCCATCCGAAAGCCGTTCTCTTTGCCGGCGAAAAGCCCTTCCCCATCCTGCCCGCCGTCGATCACTACGCCGGTTCGGAAAAACTGATGCGCAAGGCCCTGCAACTGCAGAACGAACTGGGGCCGATTTTCGACATCACCTGCGACTGCGAAGATGGCGCCCATGCCGGTGCCGAACGCGAGCATGCCGAAATGGCCGCCGCCGTGATCATGAGCGACGAAAATCGCTTTCACAGGATCGGCGCCCGCGTCCATGACGTCACCCACGCCCACTGGCAGCAGGACATCGAAATCCTGGTCGGCATCGCTGGTAGCCGCCTGCCTTTCATCACCCTGCCCAAGCCGTGTAGCGCCGGGGATGTGCAAGTGCAGATCGAATTCCTGCGCGACATCGAACGCAAGTTCGGCATCGAACGGCGCATTCCCGTGCATGTCCTGATCGAGACACATGGCGCGCTGCGCGAAGTGTGGGAAATCGCCGCCCTGCCCGGGGTCGAGAGTCTGGATTTCGGCCTGATGGATTTCGTCTCCGGCCACCACGGCGCCATTCCCGGCAGCGCCATGAAAAGCCCCGGCCAGTTCGAGCACCCGCTGGTCGCCCGCGCCAAGTGCGAAATCAGCGCTGCCGCGCTGGCCTGCGGCGTCGTGCCGTCGCACAACGTGACGACGGAACTGAAGGACATCGAGACCATCCACGATGATGCCCAGCGCGCCCGGCGCGAGTTCGGCTATCTGCGCATGTGGAGCATCCACCCCAACCAGATCGTCCCCATCGTCGAAGCCATGCGTCCCGATTTTTCCGAAGTCAAGGCTGCCGCCGAAATCCTGTTCGCCGCCCAGGACAAGGACTGGGGCCCGATCCAGCACGACGGCAAGCTGCACGACCGCGCCTCCTACCGCTACTACTGGGAGTTGCTCGACCGTGCCCACGTCACCGGCATGATGATTCCGACCGAGGTGAAGAGCCGCTTCTTTGGCTGAGCAACTGCCGATTCTCTATCGCGACGAGTCCATCGTCGTGATCGACAAGCCCCCCGGACTGCTCGTCCATCGCTCGGAAATCGACCGCCACGAAACCCGCTTCGCCATCCAGATCCTGCGCGACCAGATCGGCCGGCGGGTGTGGCCGGCGCACCGCCTCGACCGCGGCACCTCCGGCGTATTGTTGTTCGGCCTGAGCGCGGAGATCGCCGGACGACTGGGTCAGCAGTTCGAACAAGGCACTATCGACAAGCGCTATTGGGCGGTCGTCCGCGGCCATCCGCCGGCCAACGGCAGCATTGACCATCCGCTGTCGCGGCAGCGTGACGCCTACGAATTCCAGGGAAGCGAAAGCAGCACCGAGGCGCAGTCGGCGCTGACGCATTTTCGCAAGCTGGGGGAAATCGAGTTGCCGGTGGCGATCGATCGTTACCCCAGTAGCCGTTATGCCCTGCTTGAACTGGAGCCGGTGACCGGACGACGCCACCAGATTCGGCGCCATCTGAAGCACATTTCCCATCCAATCATCGGCGACGCCACTTACGGCAAAGGCCGGCACAACCGTTATTTCGCCGACCAACTGGGTTGCGGCCGCCTGTTGCTGGCCTGCACCGGCCTGGCATTCGACCACCCGGTCAGCGGCGAGCGGCTCCAAATAAAAGCGCCAGTAGCCGGCGAGTTCGCCGCGCTGCTGGCGCGTTTCGGCTGGCCTGACGGTCAGTAGCCGATCGAGGTCTCCAGCTCCTGGAGGTGCTTCATTTCGCGCTCCAGATCGACCATGTCCTGGCCAAGCGCATCGCGGGCGGAGACCATGCCGACTGGCGTACCGGCTTTATCGACCACCGGTACGTGGCGGAAGCCGCCCTCGGCCATCATGTACAAAGCGTAAGCCAGCGGCTTGTCGATATTGATGGTCTGCGGGTCGCTGACCATCACCTGCTCGAGCCGGGTCGAATCCGGATCGAGCCCGGCCGACAGCACCTTGTTCAGCACGTCACGCTCGGTAAAGATGCCGGTGATCTTGGTCTTCTCGACGACCAACAGGGCGCCGATTCTGTTTTCCGTCATCAGACGGCAAGCCGCCCGAACCGTCATGTCCTTGGTTGCCGTGACCAGACTTCGGCCATCGAGCAGGTTTCTGATCATTCTTCTGGTCATGGTTGTCTCCTTTGTCGTCTAGTTTTGCCAGCTGCATCCCATCATCAGAGATGCGGCGGCACATGAAAATCTTACCGCGACTTGATGACAATTACTGCAATGCCTACAAAGATGATGACCATGCCGATCAGCTCAATGTTCAATAAAACCTCGGCTCATTTCGGCAATTCATAGACCACGCGCACGCGAGCATCAGCCTTGGACAAGTCGACGAAGCCGATGCCACCTGGATGCGCCACGACCCACTTGATGACCTCTTCCGGCGTGCCAACCTTGACCGGCGGCTGCAGACGGCCGGAAAACACCTGCCTGGACCAGTAGGCATTGACCTCTGACAGGTCCTTGCCAACCAGCGCACTGTAGAAACGCGCCCGGTCCGGATGACTGTCGGCCATGTCGACCGGCTGCGTCTCGACGCCGTTGAAATACTGGCGACTCCGTCCGAAAAAGGCATTCACCACCTCGTTGCGCGTCATCGCGGCAACCCCGCAGCGCGCATTGACGACGACCACCAACTCGGCACGCACCTCCGCTGCCGGCTGGAACAGCAGCCAGGAGACGACGCAGAGAAGGAGCAGGCGACGGATCGGCATGATCAAAAGATGAAGTCGAAAGTCAGGGAGTAGACATCCATGTTCCCTGACCAACGGCCGCTGGCCGGGTCATTGCGATAGGGGAAGATCGAGGTGGCTTCGCCACGAATACCATCCCACTGTGCCTTGAGTGCCATGTTCCGGGCAAGGTCCCAGCGCATGCCAACGATGGTGGTCTTCTGGTCGGCATGCGAATCGGCCATGATTCTGGCCTCTATGGCGTAACGCCCTGCTGTGCTCCGCTGTTCGGAACGAACCCACGAGTACCCCAGATACGGCGTTACGTCACCCACCCGGTAACCGGCCAGCGCGTAGCCGCCTTCGGAGCTCTCCAGTACATTGCTGCCCTGCTCGATGCGGTTCAACATCAGCTGGACCTGCAGCGGACCCTGGTCGTAGACCACGCCCAGCGAATAGTAGTCGCTGCGCCTGTTCCGGGTCGTCAGGAAATTTTCCGAAGCGGACGGATCGGGCGAATAGGCCTGCAGCACGCCGGCGATCGGTAAATCGTTCTTGAAATGGATATTGGCGTAGCTGGCCCTGACCTGCCAGGCGGCATACTGGTATTCGACCGAGGCCCCGGTCATCGGGGAGCCCTTGATATCCCACTGCCGGTCGGCGAGCGGAATCTTGCCCTCCGAATTGCCGTAGAAGGCCTTGAAGCGGAGCAGGCTTTCGCCGAGCGACAGGGAATACGCCGCGTCGCCGCCGTGAATGCTGTAGAACGGCAGGTACCAGAAATAATCGCCGGGCGGCCGCACCGTCAGATAGGAATAGCCCACCCAGCGCGAATCGGCCAGCATGAAGAATTCAGTTCCCAGGCGTCCGAGGCGCAGCATTACGCTCGGCGTCGGTTCGTAGCGGAGATAGGCCCAGGCGATTTCGGGGTTGTACGAGCGGTCGTAGCGGTATTTGGCCGTTACCTGCACGACCGCCGACAGTTGCGGCGTGGCCTGCCATTCGCCCTGCAATCCGAAAACGCTGTCGTTACGGCCATCCCAGTGCTTCTTGATGCCGCTGGGCTGCGACAGATCGCGCACGAACTCGAGTTCGTCGCTGGTCGTCCGCGCCATCCCCAGCGTTCCGAAGCCGTGCAGACTGAAAGTAGCCCCGTTTTCCGAGGCGGCAGCCAGGGTCGGGAATAGCAAGGCGGAGGCAATGGCCACCGCCCAGCTGAACACCCTCCCCCCGGTTTTTTGCTCCCACATCGGCACAGCCTGTTTGACCATCCGTAATCAAAACACTCTCGAATCCCAACCCGATCACGGCTGGCCGGAGGCCGCGCCGCGCCGCCTCAGGTCAGGCTTCGGGCAAGGCAATCTTGTTGTCGGTGCTGAACTGATAGTCCTTGAAGATGTGCTCGGCCGAAAGAATTCGATAACTGCCGTCATCGGCACGCAGGGTCGTATCTTTCAGGCGATAGGTCAGTTGGCCGCAGGTCCAGATGTCGAAGTTGCGCATGTGGGTGCACAGGCAGGTCTTGTCCCAGACCTGGACCTTGCGCGCGCCAGGATGCGCCGCCACTTCGCGGTTGTAGGAGCTGATGTAGGCGCACTTGCCGCTGGCGTCGAGAAGGTAGCCGTAGGCCTCGCAATTGGGACGGATGCCGTCGCCAATACCGGGGCTCTTCTTGATCATGCGCATCGGATAGCCGGTCGGCGAAATCTGGTTGACCTCGATATCCTCTTCGCTGGCCTTGAAGTATTCCTGCTTGACGTCGGCCGGCAGGCCGCACTCTTCGGCCACCGTGAAGCGGGTCGCCACCTGGACGGCGGCGGCGCCGTTTTCCAGGAAGCCGGTCGCGTCGGAACCGGTGAAGATGCCGCCGGCCGGGATGACCGGAATGTCAAGATGCTCATCCTTCAGGTACTGGATGACCTCGGCGACGATGGTCGCCAGATCGTATTGCGCCCAGTCCATGCCGAAACCCAGGTGGCCGCCGGCCAGCGGGCCTTCGACGACCACATAGTCGGGCAGACGGTTAGTGCGCGAGCTTTTCTTGAGGAACAGCTGCAGGGCGCGCACCGACGACACGATGATGCCCAGCTTGGCGTCGCGGAAGCGCGGATGATCCTCGATCAGCGCAAAGGAGCCGAGATGCAGGCCGGCCGCCAGCGTGATCCCATCGATGCCGGCATCGAGCGCGGCGGACATGCGGACCTTGAGCGTCTCCTTGGGCGCGTTCATGGTCAGCTTTTCCATGCAGTTGATGAAGACCAGACCGGTGCCCTGCTTGCGAGCCATGGTCGCTTCGACGTGCAGACGCGTCGCTTCCTCGAGGCGGCCGAGGTCGAACTTGACCGGCGACTTGTCCTCGTTGAGGACGTTGTACTTGTAGAGCGCGAGCTTTTCCTTGACGTGCTTGGTTTCGTAACGGCGGTCGGAGACCGTGTTGATCATCGCATCCGAAATGTGCCCGACGCCACCCAGACGGGCCGCTTCCAGGGCCAGATCGGCCGTCGAAATATCAACCCCCATGCCGCCGATCATGATCGGCACGAGCTCATGCTTGCCAAGCCGCAAGCGGAAATCATCCACACGCTTCATCTTTGTCCTTATGGAAACCAGCCGAACAACCCCCACCTTCGGCCAAGGATAGAATTTTACGCCATTGTTCGGCGCGATGCGTGACAAGCCCGGTATAAATCAAGTTTGCCGAACCAGAGTGTCGCTAAACTTGTCACTTCGATGCACAACCCGGCCATTGGTTCGCCATGTTTCCACATACTCACCCGCTCTGGCTTGTCGGCTTCCGCCCCTTCTTCAGTCTGGCCTGCCTGGCCGGCATGATTCTACCTGTCGCCTGGGCGCTGATTTTCAGCGGCAGCCTGCCGGCGCCGGCCGCCCCCTTCACCTCGGTGCAATGGCACGCCCACGAGATGTTCTTCGGTTTCGGCTGGGCGGTGCTCGGCGGCTTCCTGCTCACCTCCACCAAGAACTGGGTCAATATCCGCGGCTACCACGGCCCGGCCCTGATGCTGCTGGCCGGCGCCTGGATCGTCGAACGGCTGGCCATGAGCTTTGGCGGCGGCCTGCCCTTGCCGCTCGCCATGCTCGCCAACAACGCCTTCCTCGGCAGCATCGCCGCCATGTTGCTATGGACGCTGATCCGCTACCGCAGCCAGGACAGCTATCGCGACAACGCGTTCTTCATGGTCATGCTGCCGGCCTTCCTGTTCGCCAAGTACCTGATGCTCTACGGCAACGACTTCACGGCCGGCTACGGCATGGCCATCGCCCTGTTCCGTCTGGCCTTTCTGGTCATGCTCGAACGCACGCTGACCGGCTTCATGAAAGCCGCCTTCCAGACCCAGATCCTGCGCCAGCCGAAGCTGGACATGCCGATCAAGCTGCTCGGCCTGCTGCTGGTCTTCGAATTCGCCCTGCCCCGCCCGCTGACCGCCGCCCTGTCGCTGGCGTTGGCCGTGCTGCTGCTCATCCGCTTCGCTTTCTGGAAGCCGCAGCTGGCCTTCAAGCGAATCGACATCGGCATCATGTACGTCGGTTATCTGGCCATCGTCGGCCAACTGCTGATCGAAGCGCTCGGCCATGTGATCAACTTCGTGTGGATCGGTTCGGTATCGGTGCATCTGTTCACCTTCGGCGCCATGGGCAGCGTCATCCCGGCCATGATCATCCGCATCTCGAAGGGACATACCGGCCGCAAGGTGGTTTTCGACGGCCTCGACCGCGCGGTGCTCTATATCATGCTCGTCGCCCTGGTCGTCCGCGTCGTCGTGCCACAGTTCGCCCCCGGCGCCTATCTGGGCTGCATCCACGCGGCAGCCACCTGCTGGCTGCTGACCTTCGGCATCATCGCCTGGCGCTACATCCCGATGCTGATGCGGCCACGGATAGACGGCAAGGAGCATTGAGCGGCCAGCCATGGGACAATAGCGCCCCGTTTCAAGGAATCGCCGCATGCATCCCCGCAACAAGAATGCCGAAGGTTACGACCTGGCCGCGCTGACGGCCACGTCGGCCGCGCTGGCCAAGCACATCAAGACGACGCCGGCCGGCACGACCAGCATCGACTTCGCCAACCCGGCCGCCGTCAAGATGCTGAACAGGGCCATCCTGATGCACCACTACGGCGTCAAGGGCTGGGACATTCCCGCCGGCTATCTGTGCCCGCCGATTCCCGGCCGGGCCGACTACATCCACAGCGTCGCCGACTTGCTCGCCACCTGCAACCGGAAAATCATCCCGACCGGCCCCGGCGTGCGCGTCGTCGATATCGGCTGCGGCGCCAACCTGGTCTATCCGCTGATCGGCCATGCCGAATATGGCTGGTCCTTCCTTGGCGCCGACATCGACGAGGCCGCGCTGGCCAATGCCCAGGCTATTCTCGGCAAGAACCCGGAACTGGCCGCCGACATCGAACTGCGCCACCAACCGGTCTGGGACAACATCTTCACCGGCCTGCTCCGCTCGGGCGAAAGTTTCGACCTGAGCATCTGCAATCCGCCCTTCCACAATTCGCCGGACGAGGTGCTCGCCGTTAGCCAGCGCAAGTGGAACAACCTGGGCAAGCCGGGCGCCAAGAAGGGCACGCAGCAACCACGCCTCAACTTCGGCGGGGGCGGCACCGAACTATGGTGCAACGGCGGCGAGCGCGCCTTTGTCAAGTCGATGATCGAGCAGAGCGCCGGCATCCCGAAGCGGGTGCTGTGGTTCACCAGCCTGGTGTCGAAGGCCGACAACATCGTGCATATCGAAGCAGCCCTGAAGAAGGCCAAGGTCGTCGAATCGCGCATCATGCCGATGGCGCAGGGCCAAAAGCAGAGCCGTCTGGTGGCATGGACCTTCTGCGCCAATGGCGAGCGCGAGAAATGGCGCCGCGAACGCTGGTCACAGGCTCCCGACCCCACTGCGCCGACCGTCGACCCCGTATAATCGCCGGTTTTCCTAACCGGGATTCATATCCGTGTCCGACCGTCTCGCCGTCCTGTCCCAATATCTGCTTCCCAAGCAGGCCCTGACCGTGCTCGCCGGCAAGCTGGCCTCGGCCCGGGCCGGCAGCCTGACGACGCGCGTCATCCGCTGGTTCGTCGGGCGCTACCAGGTCGACATGGCCGAGGCGGCCAACCCGGATATCGCCAGCTACGCGAGCTTCAACGACTTCTTCACGCGGCCGCTCAAGGACGGCGCCCGGCCTTTCGCCGAAGCGGATTTCCTGTGCCCGGTCGATGGCGCAATCAGCCAGTTCGGCCCCATCGAACGCGACCAGATTTTTCAGGCCAAGGGCCACCGTTATTCGACCACCGCCCTGGTCGGCGGCGACCGCGAGCTGGCGGCGCAATTCGAAAACGGCAGTTTCGCGACGCTCTACCTGAGCCCGCGCGACTACCACCGGATCCACATGCCGTGCGACGGCAAGCTGACGCGGATGATCTACGTGCCCGGCGCGCTGTTCTCGGTCAATCCGACCACGGCGCGCGGCGTCCCCGGCCTGTTCGCCCGCAACGAGCGTGTCGTCTGCGTTTTCGAGTCGGCCTGCGGCCCCTTCGTGCTGACCCTGGTCGGCGCCACCATCGTCGGCAGCATGGCCACCGTCTGGCACGGCACGGTCAACCCGCCGCGCCAGGGTGTGGTGCGTGAATGGCGCTACGACACGCAGAACATCGTGCTGAAAAAAGGCGACGAAATGGGCCGTTTCCTGCTCGGCTCGACGGTCGTCATGCTCTTCCCCAAGAATTCCCTGGCCTTCAACCCGGACTGGGCGCCGTCCGCCGCCATCCGCATGGGCGAGATGATGGGCCGGCAGCCCGCCTGAAATTTACTGGAAGGCTCCCGGAGCCAGCGCGCTGTTCGGGCGCATGGAGCGGGTACCGAGCGGCAAGCGGAATTCAGCATCGGGCAACAGCTCCACGCCCCGCGCTTGGCCCGGTGGCCGGACGGCACCCCGCAGCGGCGACAGGTTGGTGATCTTCAGCGGAGCACCGCCGTAATCAATCAGTTCGCCACGGGTCACCAGACGATTGCCATCGAACCGTCCCTGGATCGGTTTGAGCAGGTCGCCGTTGCCCACCAGCAGGTTGTTGAGGAGCCAGACCTCAACATCGGCGCCGATCTTGTCGGTATGGATGTTCACGAACTTTCCGGCATAGTGGTCGTTGATCAGGGTGTTGTGCGCCATGTACAGCGCATTATCCGACCAGCGCCGGCCTTCGGCGCCGTAGGACACGATGCTCGGGTTGTCGGTCCCGGCGCTCTGGCCGATGGCATTGCCGATGACGTAAGCGACCCCGCCATTGGGGAATTCCAGCTCGTAGGAAGCCTTGCCGCCGGCCCCATCGACCAGCATGTTGTACAGGATGAAATTTTCCCGGGCGCGCGATTTGACCAGATGCCCCAGGTAGCCATTGTGGAAGCGGCTGCCGCGCAGCATGAAGCGGCCAATGGCACCGACATAGAGCAGGTGGTGTACATCCCCCGGATTGCGCGCAGCATCGCCGAATTCGCTATCGAGAACCTCCAGGCTCTGCTCCGCCGAATTGGCCGTCAGGATGCCCATTTCGTTGTCGAAAAAGGCGCAGGACTGAATGGTCAATTCGCCTTTCTCGAAGCGGATGCCGGCACCGTTGAAGCTGGCCACCCGGGCACCGCGGAATTCGATATTCTCGATGCGCACCTTGCCGCCGCGCACGACCCAGATCGCCTTCCCCTCCGCGCTCTTGCCGTCGGCGAGCATGACCGGGCGGTCGCCGGAACCGCGAATCAGCAGATCGTTTTTGGCCCAGATTGCCGGTTGGCCGTGATATTCCCCCGGGCGAATCTCGATCACGTCGCCATCGCGGGCCAGCTTGGCCGCCTCGGTAATGCTGGTGATTTTCTCGCCGGGACCGACGACCATGGTTGCCGGCCGCGCTTCTGCCGATGTCAGCTTGGTCTCTGCCGCAACGGTTTTCAGCTTGCCATCGGACGAACGGCGGATTTCGCCGAGATAATCCGGGGCTGGCGGCAAGCGGTCGGGTATTTGCGCCAGGGCCCACCCGGCCGGCATAGCCAGCAGGAACAGCAGGCCCCAGGGTGGGAGGCGACGGCTAAGGCGTTCTCGAATCATCGTATTCCTCCACAAGGATTGGCGGCAGCCAGAAGGAAGGCATATCGGCCAGCCCCTCATGAAACGGCAGCGGCCATGCATTTGTCAACCGGCCAAGCCGTGGCAATATGCGTATTCTGGCCCAGCGGGCACTGCCCTGCCCTGGCGGCCGCTACGCCACCAACACACCCCCACCCCTGTCAGGAGAAATCCATGCCCAGCGCTGCTTCATCGCTTCCCGGCGGTATGTTCCGCCGCCTCATTCTTGCCGGCCTGCTGCTGCTCGCTTCCAGTTTCGCCAGCGCCGAGGCGCCGCAACAGAAAGTCCAGGTGCCCGGCTACTACCGCCTGATGCTCGGTAATTTTGAAGTCACCGCCCTCTACGACGGCGCCATCGATCTCGACGAGAAGCTGCTGAAAAGCATCACCACGCGCGACATCCAGCGCCTGCTTGCCCGCCAGTTCCTGCAAGGCCCCAAGGTGCAGACAGCGGTCAACGCCTATCTGATCAATACCGGCAGCCAGCTGATCCTGGTCGACGCCGGTGCCGCCAAGCTGTTCGGACCGACCCTCGGCAATATCGTCGACAACCTGAAAGCGGCCGGCTACGCGCCGGAACAGGTCGATGCCGTGCTCATCACCCACCTGCACGGCGACCACGTCAATGGCCTGGTCAGCGCCGACGGTCAGCGGGTCTTCACCCGTGCCGAGGTGTGGTCCGGCAAGGCCGACAACGATTTCTGGCTGAGCGAAAGTGTCGCGGCCCAGGCGCCGAAGGAAGCCCAGGGCTTCTTCAAGATGGCCCGCGATGCCGCCGCCCCCTACCTTGCCGCCGGCAAGTGGAAGACCTTCGACAGCGACCGCGAATTGCTGGCCGGCGTCACCAGCATCGACACCCACGGCCATACGCCGGGCCACGCCAGCTACCTGATCCACAGTGGCGACCAGCGCCTGCTCATCCTCGGCGACCTGGTGCATAACCACGCCGTGCAGTTCGCCCGTCCGGAAGTCGCCATCGAATTCGACGTCGATCAGAAACAGGCCGTCGCCACCCGCAAGCGCATTTTCCACCGGGCAGCCCAGGAAAAGCTGATGGTCGCCGGCATGCACCTGCCCTTCCCAGGCATCGGCCATGTCCGCAAGGAGGCCAAGGGCTACGCCTGGGTGCCGGCCGAATTCGCCCCGCTGCCGAAATAAGGATGGCCATGCAAATCTGGGTCGATGCCGACGCCTGTCCGGGCGTCATCAAGGAAATCATCTACCGCGCCGCCGAGCGTCGGCAGATCCAGACCACGCTGGTCGCCAACCAGATGCTGCGCACGCCGCCGTCGAAGTTCATCCGCGCCATCCAGGTGGCGCACGGCTTCGACGTGGCCGACGCGCACATCGTCGAGCAGGTAGCGGCCGGCGACCTCGTCGTCACCGCCGACATCCCGCTTGCCGCGCTGGTCATCGAACGCGGCGCCCATGCCCTCAATCCGCGCGGCGAAATGTACACCACGGCCACCATCCGCGAACGGCTGACCATGCGCAACTTCATGGAAGAACTGCGCAGTGCCGGGGTCGAGACGGGCGGCCCCGCCGCCTTCAGCCAGGCCGACCGGCAGGCTTTCGCCAATCAACTCGACCGCTTCCTGGCCAGGATTCCGGCCGCCTGACCGCGCGCCGGGCGGCCAAGCTAAACCGCGCGCCGAGTCGGCAGGCGAACGGTAAAGGTCGATCCTTTGCCCTGCTCGCTCGTCACTTCGATGCGGCCGCCGTGTTTCTCGACGATGCCGTAGGTCACCGACAGCCCCAGACCAGTGCCCTGGCCGACCGGCTTGGTGGTGAAGAAAGGGTCGAAGATCCGGTCGCGGATCTCCGGCGGCATGCCGCAACCGGTATCCTGCACGCTGATCGCGACCTGGTCGCCTTCGAGGCGCGTACGCAGCGTGATGACGCCGCGCTCGGGAATGGCCTGGGCAGCATTGACCAGCAGGTTGAGGAAAACCTGGTTCAATTGCGAAGGCAGGCACTCGACGGCCGGCAGCTCGGCATAATCGCGCGCCACGTCGGCCTTGTACTTGATTTCGTTCCACACCACATTGAGCGTGCTTTCCAGCCCGGCATGCACATCGACGGCCTGCCATTCGGAATCGCCCGGGCGCGAAAAATCGCGCAAATCCTGGACGATGCGGCGCACCCGCGAGGTGCCTTCGATCGACTCGCCAATCAGGTCGACCATGTCGTCGCGCAAGAAGGGCAGGTCTATCTCCGCCTTGAAGGTCGTGATGCGTTCGCGCGATGCCAGGGGCAATCCCTCCTCTGCACCTTCGTAGATATCGAGCAGGTCCAGCAACTTGGCGATGTATTTCTTCAGGGTACCGAGGTTCGAATTGACGAAGCCGATCGGATTATTCACCTCGTGGGCGACCCCGGCCGCCAACTGGCCGATCGACGCCAGTTTCTCGGACTGCAGCAGTTGATTGTGCGCCTCTTCGAGCTTCTTGATCAGGACCCGTTGCTCTTCCCGCTCGCGGGTGAGGTCCCGGTTGATGCGCTCGTTTTCGCGCAGCGCCGCCTCGAGTTCCGCCGTGCGGCGCTGGACCTGTTTCTCCAGCATCACGGCGTCCTGGAACAGGCCGAAGTTGCTTTGCTTGGTCCCCGCCTCGCGCTCGGCGCGGTTCATCAGGGACTGGACAATCTTGTTCAGGCGAACGATCTCCGCCCGCAGCGCGGCCTCGTCGGCGGAGGCCGGAATCTCAGCCATGGCGCGGCCTTCCGCTGCCGATGGCGATGCCGGTCAAGGTCTGGTTGATGTGCACCCCGCCGTACTGCTCGCCGTAGGTGCTGAAGCCGACCGCGTTATAGCGTCGAAAAACGTCGCCCACCGCCGCCTTCTGATCTTTTCTGGCTATTTCCAGGTTACGGAGTATGCAGTCGCAGACAAGCGTGCCTTCCAGTTCGCCCAATTCATCCTCCAGCGTGATGAAAGTGGCTTCCAGTTTCTCGAGCAGCCCTTCGCCGTGCGCCACGCGCAACACGACACCCTCATCGATGGCGCAGTAGAAAGTCAGACTGCCGTCCGGATTGGCATGCTGAATGGAACGGACGAAGTCGGTACCGTCGATCATGACCACCACCGGACAGGTAGCAAAATGGCTGGGCGTCAATTGTTCCGGTGTGACGCCGACCAGGCGGGCGTATTCCTCCACCGCCGGCAGCCCGTTGATTTCACGAACGACCCGCTTGGCGGCATCGGCTTCGGTCACCACCAGACGCTCGCTGTCGGCCACAAAATGCTGGTTGCGGATGATGTGAAAAGGC
>DATGXM010000273.1:0-3093 GCA_035298985.1 Azonexus sp.
GCGTGGGCCTGAACCTGACCACCGCCGACACCGTGATCCACTACGACCCCTGGTGGAACCCCGCCGCCGAAAACCAGGCCACCGACCGCGCCCACCGCATCGGCCAGGACAAGCCGGTCTTCGTCTACAAGCTGATCGTCAGCGGCAGCATCGAGGAAAAGATACTCGCCCTGCAGGAGCGCAAGGCCGAACTCGCCGCCGGCATTCTGTCGGAAGACCACCAGGTCGACGTCAAGTTCGGCACCGACGACCTGGCCGCGCTGTTCGAACCGCTTCCCGACTGAGTTTCAGTCAGCCCCGCCGTCCGCTCAAGCCAGACTGGTCGCAGCCCCTATCCGCGCCAGCAAGCCGTTCAGGGCATGCGCCACCGACTGCTCACGCACGGCCGCCCGATCACCCGTGAAATGGCAGGTCTGCGCTTCGCAGCCGCCGTCCCGCGATGCCCAGGCAAAACAGACGGTGCCGACGGGCTTGTCGGGGGTGCCACCGCTCGGTCCGGCGATGCCGGTAATGGCCAGCGACCAGTGCGCCCGGCTGTAGGCCAGCGCGCCTTGCGCCATAGCCCGGGCGGTGGCCTCCGAAACGGCGCCGTGGCGCTCCAGCGTGGTTTCCGGAACCGCCAGCATGTCGATCTTGGCGGCGTTGGAATAGGTAACGAAACCGCGATCGAACCAGGCCGAACTGCCGGCAATCGCGGTCAGCGATTGCGCCACCCAGCCCCCGGTACACGACTCAGCAGCCACCAGCCATTCGCCCCGTTCGAGCAGCGCGAGACCAACCCGCTCGGCAAGTTTTTCCAGTTCGGACATAGTGGGTTCATCCTAGCACGCCGCCGGCGGCCAGCGGCATTACAGGGGCATGGGAAGCGCGGGGAGTGGGCCAAGATCGCTCTCCGGCGAACCCCGTTTTCGCGCCGCATACGGCGTGCCGGAGGTTAAGAATGGATGCTTGGAGCAGTCCGCCCCAAGATGATAGTGCGCCGCAACATAAATTGGCGCATATCGGTTCAGCAACGATTACCTCCCGACACAAGAAGGAAAGCCGTGCCGGGGCGCGACATCCGGCCCACCTTCATGAGGAAAAATGCACCGGCCTAGCGACCGTCATGACATAAAAATAAACAGCAATTACTGCACAGCAACAAATCCAATGGCAACAATCTGTTACAGAAGGCTACGAAAGGACGACAGACGGAGGGCCGGCGCAGGCCTAGAATGCAATCGTGCATTGAACCCCTCCTCTCGAAAACCCCCTTTCGAGAAATTTATACCCCGCCGCTGGCGGGGTTTTTTTTGCTCAGTTACGCCGGGCCGTTATAATCGTGGTTTTATATCTATCGCACTGGGGTTTTCGGCATGGCTGAACAATATTCTTCCAAGGGCATGATGTGGAAAACGATCGGCGTAGCCGTAGTTCTGATCGCTATCATCTACCCGCTCACCAACAGAACTTTCACCTCGGCTGCCGACGCATCCAAGGGCACTGACGAATCCGACGTCCGCATCCAGCCGGTCGCCAAGTTCGAACTGGCCAAGGCCGAAGCTCCGGCCGCCAGCGGCCCGCGCGACGGCGCCACCATCTTCAATGCGGTCTGTGGCGCCTGCCACAACACCGGCGCCGCCGGCTCCCCGAAGATCGACGACAAGGGTGCCTGGGCACCGCGTCTGGCCCAGGGCAAGGATGCGCTGATCAAGAGCGTGACCAACGGCAAGAACGCCATGCCGCCGAAGGGTGGCGCCACGCTGTCCGACGTCGAAATCAAGAACGTCGTCGAATACGTGATGAGCAAGGCCAAGTAAGGTCTTTCCGCATCACAACGAGGGAGGCTGCGGCCTCCCTTTTTCGTGCACGCAAAAAAGGGCGCCCGGTTGGACGCCCTGTCCAGTGCGGCTTTTGGAGGGCCGCCCGGTTTGCAGCAGAAAATTACTTCATTGCCGGTTCGGCAGCAGCCGGCTTGGCGGCCTTCTTGCTGACCTTCTTCGCCTTCTTGGCGTGGGGCTTGGCTGCCGGCTGCGCTTCATTCTTCGTTTCCGTGGTGGCAGCAGCGAGCTTGGTGCCCGGAGCCTTCACGGCTTCGGCCGCTTTCGGGGCCTCGGTCGTGACGACGGCGGCGGTCGGCGTGACGGCCGCCTTGGCTTCGGCGGCAGCCGGTTTGACGTCCGCCGCGTGGGCGATACCGAAGGCGGCGGCGATGGCGATGGCGACGAGTTGCTTGATCATGTTCATACTCCTGGTGGTATTCGGTTGTTGATCCGGCTTTGCAAGATTGCGCGGCCTTGTACCGAATAACGCGGGCCGTTGCAGCCCGGATGTCAGCAGGAAAGTAACCCGTTGTAACGGGCTGTCACCGGGCGGTTAGCGCTTGTTTCCGGCCAGCATGGCCTTCATGGCGTCGAGCCGGGCGCTGCCGGTCACCTTGTCCACCGGTTTGGCGTCCTTGCCGCCGGCGAAGCGCACGTCGTCACGGCCCATTTCGTCGATGAAGCGCGACGGCTCGCAGGGGATGAATTCGCGCGCCTGCTTGCGCCGCTCGCAGTACGAAATGTGCAGGGTACGCTGGGCGCGGGTGATGCCGACGTACATCAGGCGGCGCTCCTCCTCGATCTTGGCCGGCTCGGTCGATTCGCGATGGGGCAGGATGCCCTCCTCGACGCCGACCAGGAAGACGTGCGGATACTCCAGCCCCTTCGAGGCGTGCAGGGTCGACAACTGCACGGCATCGACCTCCTCGTCGTTCTGCTTGTCGAGCATGTTGATCAGCGCGATGCTCTGGGTCAGCTCGATCAGCGTCTTGCCGTCGAGTTCGCCCTTCTTGTTGATCCAGTTGGCGAATTCGCAGACGTTGGTCCACCGCGTTTGCGCGGTGCGCTCCTCTTCGTGGTCGTAGAGGAAAGTCTCGTAGTCGATGGCCTTGAGCAGATCGGGCAGCACCAGATTGGCCGATTCGCGCCCGGCCCGCTCCTGCATGCGGTTGATGAAGTGGCCGAACTCCATCAGCGGCTCGAGCTGGCGCGGCGCGACGCGCTGGGCGAAGCCCTCCTCGAAGGCCGCCGCAAACAGGGAGACATGCCGCTCGCCGGCATAGGTGCCGAG
>DATGXM010000274.1:0-2949 GCA_035298985.1 Azonexus sp.
GCAGCATCCAGCTCTATTCCGGACCTGCCGGTGCGCTGCCATAGCAAAAGGAATGGCCGCTTTCGGCCCGCAATGCGCCTTGCACGATAAAATCGTGCCCTCCTACCAGCTGACGCTACCGACCACCATGCCCCGCCCCCGTGCCCACCGCCGCGACTTCCCCGGCAAACGCTGGCTCAACGTCGCCTTGCGCAGCGTTCACCTGCTCGGCGTCGTGCTGTTCGGCGCGGCGCTGCTCGGAGCCGGCAGCATCCCGCTCGGTGCCGGGATTACTTTGGTTTCCGGCCTGGCCATGTTCGCCATCGATACCTGGGCCAATCCGGCGCACCTGCGCGAGGTTTCCGGCTGCGGCCTGCTCGTCAAGCTGGCCCTGATCGGCCTGGCTGCCGCCGCCCCCGGTCTGGCCCTGACGGTGTTCTGGACCCTGGTCGTGCTGACCAGCGTGCTCGCGCACGCCCCGGCCAGCTTCCGGCACCGCCGGCTGTTTTAAAAAAGGGGCTTCCCCCTGATTTGTCGTTCCCGCGCAGGCGGGAACCCAGAAATGTCCAAATCCTGGATTCCTGCCTTCGCGGGAATGACGTTTAACCGAAGGGAATTGAGGTGATGCCTTGGCCTAGTAGAGCCCGTCGAACAGCTGCACCTGCACGCTGTCGCCCGGCTGGATGCCGGCGCAGGCTTCGGGCAGCACGACCAGGCAGTTGGCTTCCGACATCGAGCGCAGGATGCCCGATCCCTGGTGCGACATGGTCCGCACCTGCCAGCGGCCATCGGTCAGCGCCACGGCGCCGCGCAGGTATTCGCGACGTCCCGGCTGCTTCTTGATGGCGTTGGCCGCCTCCACCGTCAGCAACGGCCGCTCCGGCAGCGGATCAACGCCGGACAGGCGCAACAAGGCATCGAGCGCGAACTGGGCGTAATTGACCATGACGGCGACCGGATTGCCGGGCAGGCCGAATAGCCAGGCATTGCCGATCTTGCCGAAGGCCATCGGCCGGCCGGGCTTGATCTTCAGCTTCCAGAAACGGATTTCACCGAGACGGGCCAGGATGTCGCGGACGAAATCGGCCTCGCCGACGGATACGCCGCCGGTAGTGATGACGGCGTCGGCCATGCCAGACGCCTCGCGCAGCGTGGCCTCCAGCGCATCCGGACGATCCGGCACGACGCCGAGATCGATGATGTCGGCCCCCAGCCGGGTGAGCAGACCATACAGCGTGTAGCGGTTGCTGTCGTAGACCTGGCCCGGCGCCAGCGGCGCGCCGATGGAAGCCAGTTCATCGCCGGTCGAGAAGAAGGCGACGCGCAGCCGGCGGCGTACCGACAGTTCGGCGATGCCGAGCGAGGCGATCAGCCCCAGTTCGGCCGGCCCGACCCGCTTGCCGGCCGCCAGAGCGACCGAATTGCGCGCCAGGTCCTCGCCGGCCCGCCTGGTGTTCTGGCGCAGTCTCTGACCGGGCGGCACGAATACGGTATTGCCCTCGACCCGCGTCGCTTCCTGCACGACCACCGTGTCAGCACCGGCCGGCAGCACGGCGCCGGTCATGATGCGTACCGCCTGCCCGGCACCGACCTGGCCGGAGAAGGCGTTGCCGGCAAAGGCCGAGCCGACCACGGTCAGCGCAGTTTCGCCGTCGCCGGCCAGGCTGTCGAAGCGGAGGGCGTAGCCGTCCATGGCCGAATTGTCGTGGGCCGGCACGTCGTACGGGGCGATGACGTCGGCCGCCAGGATGCGGCCCAGCGCATTGCGCACCGGCACCTTCTCGGCCTGGGCAATGGGCGTGATGCCTTCGAGCATGCGCTGGCGCGCGTCGTCGGCCGACAGGCTGGGATCGTCGATGGCGGGAGATTGGCAGGAGGTGGTATCGGTCATGGCATCACTTCTTGGCGCTGGGGAAGAAAACCTGCTGGCCGTCGGCACGGAAGGCGGCAATCGCTTCCTGGCCGGCCGACGAGGTCAGCCACTGCGCAAAGCGCTCGGCGGCTTCCTTCTTGACGTGGGGGTGGCGCGCCGGATTGACCGGGATGACGCCATACGGATTGAAAAGGACCGGATCGCCAGCAAGGACCAGATCGAGGTCGCGGCGATTCTTGAAGGCGTACCAGGTGGCGCGGTCCGACAAGGTGTAGCCGCCGGTCGCCGCCGCCATGTTCAGTGTCGGCCCCATGCCGCTACCGTTTTCCTTGTAGCCGGCCAACGTCTTCGGGTCGATGCCGGCATCCTTCCACAGCCGCAATTCGGCGGCATGGGTGCCGCTCTTGTCGCCCCGCGACACGAAGGTCTGGCCGGATTCGGCGATGGCCTTGAGCGCGCTCACGGTATTCGCCGCCGCCTTTACCTTGGCCGGATCGTCCTTGGGACCGACGAAAATGAAATCGTTGTACATCACGTCCTTGCGGTAGCTGCCGTAGCCCTCGGCGACGAACTTGTCCTCGGCCGGCCGGTCGTGCACGAACAGCACGTCGGCATCGCCGCGCCGGCCGATGTCCAGCGCCTGCCCGGTGCCGACCGCGACGACACGCACCTTGATGCCGGTCGCCTGCTCGAATTTGGGCAGTATCCAGCCGAACAGGCCGGATTGCTCCGTCGACGTGGTCGACGCCACGATCAGCGTTTCCTCGGCCTGGGCCGCGCCGAGCAGCAACCCGGCAATGAGCATCAACGATCGAAAGCGATACGCCATGGCAGTTCTCCTTGTAAAAAAGCCTTGGCCGCCGCGGATTGCGGACGGCCAAAGAAACGCAAGGCCGAGTCATGTTCCTGCACCCGGCCGTCGGCAAGAAAAATGATGTCGTCCGCCAGGCGGGTGGCCTGGCCGAGATTATGGGTGGTCATCAGCACCTTGGCGCCATCGGTGCGGATTTCTCGGATGATGCGCTCGACCGCCTCGGTCGCCGACGGGTCGAGACTAGCCGTCGGCTCGTCGAGCAGCAGCATGCGCGGCCGCACGG
>DATGXM010000275.1:0-11662 GCA_035298985.1 Azonexus sp.
CGGCGGGTGCCCTGGGGCACCTGCATTCTTGCCGAATTGCTACAACTTCGCATCGGGTGGTTTCGACCACGTCCGGGTACCGATCTTCTCGCTGGCGGCCAGCGTCGCCTTGCCGGAAAGCCTCCGGCTGACCGGCGAATACGGCAAAATGAAAATCGGCTCGGCCAGCCGTGGCCTGAATCGCTGGGGGGGCTATCTGGCACTATCCAAGCGGATCGGCGCCTGGAATCCTTACGTCTATTACGCCAAGGTCAAGTCGAGCGGCGATGCCTTGTCGTTGTACGACAAGATCAATGGCAATGCCAACGTGGTGAATCCCGCGTATCGCGGCTATCAGCACATGGTGGCCGACATTCTGTCCGCCTATGACCAGACGACGGCCGCCCTCGGCACCTCCCTCTGGATCACGCCGAAAAGCGTGATCAAGGCCGAATGGTCGCACATCCGCACCGGCATGACGTCGAGCTTTGTCGATGCGCCGGTCGGTGGTGAAAGCGGAAACCGGCAAATCGACGTCTTCTCGCTATCGTACAGTTTCACTTTCTGACATGGCCCGCATTTCCCGCCTCCTCGCCGCTGTCCTGCTCCTCGTGGGGGCGGCGGGCGGTGTCATGGCCGAGGAAGTGCTGGTCATCGGCCACCCCGCCTTGCCGAAAACGGACAGGGCGACCTTGCAGCGGATCTATACCGGGCGCGCCGTATCGCTGGGCCAGCATGCCGTGGCACCGGCCAACCTGCCGGCGGGTAACTTCGTTCGCGACGAATTCCTGCGCGGCTACCTGGAGCAGACCGAGGAGCAATATACCGGTTACTGGCTGGTCCGCCGTTATGTCGGCAAAGGCGTGCCGCCCCTGGAATTGGGCAGCGTCGAAGAAATGCTGAAGTACGTTCAGGGGGTGCCGGGGGCCGTTGGCTACGTGCCGGTTTCGCAGCTGCCGCGTGGCGTCAATGTGATCTTGCGGCGCTGAGGCGCAGGTCCGGGTGCTGGATTTTTTTGCTGGGAGTGCTAAGCTGGAAGCGTGTCGGGGGTGCAGCAAGCCCGGCATGAAATGGCTGTACCCGCTGCGCTGCTGGAGAATCTATGGCAGTTATCGCAGGAAACCTTTCTTGAGATTACCGAGTAGTACTCCCTGACGGCGTCCCGCCGTAATGCCCCAGCCGAAAGAGCAGGGGCCGCAGTAAAGAAGCCCATGCCTGAAACGCATGGGCTTCACTTATTTGGAAAACACGAAATGCAGATACAGCGCCACGGCACGACCCGCCGCTATTCCGACAGTGTGGTGCATAACGGCACCGTTTATCTGGTCGAGGTACCTGCCATGACCGATGGCGATATCGTCGCCCAGACCGAAAGCCTGCTCTCCGGCGTCGATCGTCTGCTCGCCCAGGCCGGGAGCAACAAGGGCAAGTTGCTGATGGTCACGGTCTACCTGGCCGACATGGCCGACTACGACGGCATGAACGCCGTGTGGGATGCCTGGCTGCCCGAGGGCTGCGCACCGACCCGGGCTTGCGTCCAGGCGCGGCTGGCCAATCCGGGTTGGCGGGTGGAAATGGCGGTCACTGCGGCGCTATGAAGCACCATGCCGGAAAAGATCCGCGGCTGGCGCTGATCGCCGACAGCTACGCCCGCCTGCTCGGCCGGCCGCTGGTCGAGACCGGCGGCGACATCGGGTCGGCGCTGTGGGCGGCGCCGCGGGTGATCGTCGCCCATGGCACGGAGGCCGATCCAGTCTTCTTCTACGGCAACCGGCTGGCCCTGCGTGCTTTCGACATGGAGTGGGCGGATTTCATCCGGCTACCCTCGCGCTATTCCGCCGAGCCGCTAGCCCGCGACGAAAGGGCGCGTCTGCTGGACAGGGTGACGCGCGACGGCTACATCGACGATTACGCCGGGGTGCGGATTTCGGCCAAGGGGCAGCGCTTCCGCATCGAGCAGGCGATTGTCTGGAACCTGATCGACAGCGCCGGGCAAATCTACGGTCAGGCGGCCACCTTCGAGGATTGGCTGGCGCTGCCCTGAACGGGGATCAGGATTGGATGTCGGCGGCGCAATCGCAGCCTTGTCCGGCGGCGATCCAGCGATGCATCAGGCGGCGGGTCAAGGGTTGGGCGGCGGCAGGCAGCCAGGCCAGGTAACGGCCGGGGTGGGTGAGCAGGCCGCAACGGTAGCAGAGGTCTTCCGGCGACCATTCGAGCGCCGGGCAGGGGCCACGGGCTTGCAGGAAGCGCAAGCGGGCGGCCGGGCAGGTTTCCAGCGCACAACACACGCCGCAACCGTTGCAAGCGGCGCCGACCGCCGGCTTGGCCGGTGCTTCCCGGTGCAGATGGACGATCTGCTCCACGATGTCAGGGGCGGACCAGAAACAGTTCGGGGTCGACCGGCGTGTTGTTCAGGATGACCGCCCAGTGCAGATGCGGGCCGGTCACCCGGCCGGTGGCGCCGATGGCGCCGAGCGGGTCGCCGCGTTTGACCGTCTGGCCGGGGCGGACGTCGATGCGTGACAGGTGCATGTAGGCACTGATCAGGCCCTGGCCGTGGTCGAGGAAAACGGTGTTGCCGTTGAAGAAGTAATCGCCGGTATTGGCGACCACCGCATCGCTCGGCGCCCGTACCGGCGTACCGGTGCCGGCGGCCACGTCGAGGCCGGCGTGCGGATTGCGCGGCTGGCCATTGAAGATGCGGCGCAGGCCGAAGCGTGACGACAGCGGGCCGGGAGCCGGCTGGTCGAGCGCCGTATCCGGCATGCCGTCGGAGAAGCGCTTTTTGACCGCCTCGGTGATCTTCTGTTCGCGTTCGATGCGGGCGAGGTCTTCCGGCGACGGCTCGACCTTGCGCTTGTCCTTGATGGTCAGGCGTTGCTCCGGGTAATTCTTGATGCCGATGGCAACCGTTTTAAGCTCGGTGGCGCCACCTTTGCTGACCCGGATTTCCAGTTCGCCGGGCAGGGTGTCGAGCGGGATGCCGAGCAGCGCGACCCAGCGGCCCTTGTCCCGGACCACGGCCAGCGCCTGGTCGCCCCAACGGGCGGTCGGCGCTGCCTGATCGGCCGGGCCGAGATCGACGAGGGCGACGCCGCCGGGTACCGGCGCGTTGCGGGGCAGGGCGAGGGCGGGCAGGGAGCAGGCGAGAAGCAGGAGCGGGATGCAGCGTTTCATGTCAGTGCTTGTTGGGGCCAGCGATAACGGCTAGCCCATTTCGTTGGCGCGACCAGGCACCGCGGCGTGAGTTTCGCCCTGTGGGCTGGTGGCGAGGATGGTCAATGCTGGCGGCAAGCCGATGGACGGCTCAGCGGCAGCGGGTGTTCCGTGCAAGCGGTGCCTAAAGGTTGGAAGCCTTGAAGGTATTGCACTGGTTCATGTCGCCGCTTTCGAAGCCGCGCTTGAACCAGCGGACGCGCTGTTCGGAGGTGCCGTGAGTGAAGCTTTCCGGCACGATGCGGCCCTGGGCCTGTTGCTGCAGGCGGTCGTCGCCGATGGCCGTGGCGGCGGTCAGGGCGGCTTCGAGGTCGCCGGGTTCCAGCACCTTCTTCATGGTGTCGGTGCGCTTGCCCCAGACGCCGGCCAGGCAGTCGGCCTGCAATTCCATGCGCACCGAGAGGGCATTGCCTTCCGCCTTGCCGGCCTGCTGGCGGGCGCGCTGCACCTTGTCGGCGATGCCGAGCAGGTTCTGGATGTGATGACCGACTTCGTGGGCGACGACGTAGGCCTGGGCGAACTCGCCGGGGGCATGGAAGCGCTCCTTCAGCTCGCGGTAGAAGGCGAGGTCGATATAGACCTTGTGGTCGCCCGGGCAGTAGAAGGGGCCCATGGCGGTCTGGCCGGTGCCGCAGGCGGTCGGCGTGGCGCCGGTGAACAGTACCAGCTTGGGCGCTTCGTACTGGCGGCCGTTCTGGCGGAAGGTGTCGGTCCACACATCCTCGGTCGAGGCCAGCACCTTGGAGACGAAACGGGCCGATTCATCGTTGGTCGGCGGCTTGTGCGCGGCCGGTGCCTGCTGGTGGGCGATCGGCGTCTGCTCGATGAAGCCGAGCAGGGTCAGCGGATTAATGCCGGTGAAGTAGCTGATGACCAACGCCAGGATGACCCCGCCGATGCCGACACCGCCCACGCCAACGCCGCCGCCACCCCGGCGGTCCTCGATGTTGTCGCTCTCGCGGTAGTCTTCCATGCGCATGGCGGGCTCCTCTTGACGGTACTAGCGGTACTGATTGATCGCGTCGCGGGTTTCCTGGGCGGCCTGGCGGGCAGCGGCGGCATAAGCCTCGTCCTTGCCGGCATACAGAATGGCACGCGAAGAATTGATCATCAAGCCGGTGGCATTCGCCGTTTTACCGGCCTGGACCGTCGCCTCGATGTCGCCGCCCTGGGCGCCGATGCCCGGTACGAGCAGCGGCATGTCGCCGACGATGGCCCGCACGCGGGCAATTTCGGCCGGGAAGGTGGCACCGACGACGAGGCCGATCTGCCCCGTGCTGTTCCACTCTTTGGCTGCCAGACGGGCGACGCGTTCATACAATTTTTCGCCTTCAACCTCGAGGAACTGCAGGTCCGATCCGCCCGGGTTGGAGGTGCGGCAGAGCAGGATGACGCCTTTGTCGGGGTAGGCCAGATAAGGCTCGACCGAATCGCGGCCCATGTACGGGTTCACGGTGACGGCGTCGGCCCGGTAGCGTTCGAAGGCTTCGACGGCGTACTGCTCGGCGGTGGAGCCGATGTCGCCGCGCTTGGCGTCGAGGATGACCGGGATGCCCGGATGCTTGTCGTGGATGTGGGCGATCAGCGCTTCCAGCTGGTCTTCGGCGCGGCGGGCGGCGAAGTAGGCGATCTGCGGCTTGAAGGAGCAGACGAGATCGGCCGTGGCATCGACGATGGCGGCGCAGAATTCGAAAATGGCGTCGTCACAGCCCTTCAGGTGGGCCGGAAACTTGGCCGGGTCGGGATCGAGGCCGACGCAGAGCAGGGAATTGTTCTTCTGCCAGGCTGCGGCGAGTTGCTGGGTAAAGGTTAGGTCAGGGGTCATGACTGATCCTTGGGCAAATAACGGGAAAACTTGTCGGGCAGCAGGCAGGTCTGCAGGCTGCGCTGGGTAAAGATGAAGCGGCCGTCGCAGACGAAGCCGAGCTGCTGCCAGTCCACTTCCTTGTTCAGCATCATCGTGCACTCGATCAGGTCGCGGCGCTGCATGCGGCGGTTGTTGGTGAACAAGGCCAGGATGGAACCGTCGAAAGCATGACAGTCGTGCAGGAAGAAGGGTTCCGGGCGGCGGGTGCGGCCATTGACGTAGATGCGCGGCAATTCGTTGATCGGGAAATGGCGTCCCCACTGCCACCAGTTGCTGTCATCGAACTTGCGCACGCGGCGGGCGAGCAGTTCGTCCTTGTGCTTGTCGAGGTGCGGGTGCTTGATGCCGTACAGCATGCGGCGGGTGTCGCCGCTCTCGCAGGTCTTCGAATAGACGAATTCCATGTTGCCCTTGGGGTGGGCGAACAGGTGATCGGCCCCGGACACGGCGCCGACCTTGACGGTGAATACGTCGGCAAAGCGGATGCGGTGATCGTCGCGCAGGAACATCAGCTGGCCATCGACCTCGGTGAACACGCGGCCATCGGCCATGTGCCGGTCAAGGCGCCCCTTCTCGAAGCGGAAAATGGCGCAGTTGGGCGTCGCGCCGTCGAAGACGCGGACGTCGCCCGTCTCGTAGAAGTGCGTGATGCTGCCCTGCTGATACAGCCAGGCGTTCAGCTTCTTGGCCGCGGTCAGCTTGATGAACTCGCGCGGCACGATGAAGACCAGCTCGCCGCCCGGCTTCAGGTGGCGCACGGCCTTCTCGATGAAGAACAGGAACAGGTTGCTGCGCGCATCGAACAGATCCGACTTCAGGCGCTTCTTGGTGCCGGCCGCGACATCCTGGTAGCGGACGTAGGGCGGATTGCCGACGATGGTGTCGAATTGTTCGCTCAGCGGATAGGCGAAGAAGTCGCGCACCTCGGCGCCCTCCGGGGCGACCCGCGGGTCGATCTCGATGCCGACGCAATCAGCGCCGCGTTGGCGCAGGGTGCTGAAGAAGGCGCCGTCGCCGGCCGACGGTTCGAGCACCCGGCCCTTGTTCCGGCACAGGTCGAGCATGAAGGCCACCACGTTGGGCGGCGTAAACACCTGGCCGAGTTGTTCGACGTTGCGATTCATTCGTCCGTGGGCGGCTTATCGCCCGACGGCGCAACTTTGTCGCGGGCTTTTTTCTCCCAATAGCGCTCGTTCTTGCTCTCGTCGGCGAAGCGGTAGCGGCCGGCCAGTTCGCAGCCTTTCATGCCCGGGTTGCACGGCAGGTTGTTGATCTTGGTGCAGCGGTCATCGACTTCGTGTGGGCAACCCCAGCTGCCGGCCATCTCAGACTCCCTTGCCCCAGGAATCCTTGAGCGTCACGGCCCGGTTGAAGACCGGGGCGCCGGGCTTGGAATCGACGCGGTCGGCGGCGAAGTAACCGTGGCGCTCGAACTGGAAGCGCTGCTCGGGCAGGGCGTCCTTCAGGCTCGGTTCGAGCTGGGCGGTGATCAGGGTCTTCGACGCCGGGTTGAGGTCGTCGAGGAAGTTGCGCTCCACTTCCGGCGCATCGCCCTCGCGCCGTGCGCCGGGGGCGTGGACGCTGAACAGGCGGTCGTAGAGGCGGATTTCGGCCGGGTAGGCGTGGGCTGCCGAGACCCAGTGCAGGTTGCCCTTGACCTTGACGCTGTCGGCGCCCGGCGTGCCGGACTTGGTGTCGGGCAGGTAGGTGCAATGCACGGCGATGACCTTGCCGTCTGCATCCTTGTCGCAGCCGGTGCATTCGACGATATAGCCGTACTTCAGGCGGGCCTTGTTGCCCGGGAACAGGCGGCGGAAGCCCTTTTCCGGCACTTCCTGGAAGTCCTCGCCCTCGATCCACAATTCGCGGCCGAAAGGCATCGTCCGATGGCCGAGTTCCGGGTGCAGCGGGTGGTTCGGTGCAGAGCAGTCCTCGAACTGGCCTGCCGGGTAGTTGTCGATGATCAGCTTGAGTGGATCGAGCACGGCGACGCGGCGCTGGTCGGATTCGTTCATGACCTCGCGCATGGCGTCCTCGAACAGCACGTAGTCGATCAGCGAATCGTTCTTGGTGACGCCGATGCGATCCATGAAAAGTCTGAAGCCGTCGGCCGAATAGCCGCGGCGGCGAGCGCCGACCAGGGTCGGCATGCGCGGGTCGTCCCAGCCTTCGACGTGTTTCTCGTCGACCAGCTGGATCAGCTTGCGCTTGGACAGCACGACGTAGGTCAGGTTGAGGCGCGAGAATTCGATCTGCTGCGGCAGCGGGCGCTGCAGCAGGCCGCCTTCGGCCAGGCGTTCGAGCAGCCAGTCATAGAACGGGCGCTGATCCTCGAATTCCAGCGTGCAGATCGAGTGGGTGATGTTTTCCAGCGCGTCCTCAATCGGGTGGGCGAAGGTGTACATCGGATACACGCACCACTTGTCGCCGGTGTTGTGGTGCGTCGCGTGGCGGATGCGATAGATGGCCGGGTCGCGCAGGTTGATGTTGGGCGAGGCCATGTCGATCTTGGCGCGCAGGATGTGGGCACCGTCCGGAAATTCACCGGCCTGCATGCGCTTGAAGAGGTCCATGTTCTCGGCGACGCTGCGGCCGCGGAAGGGGGAATCCTTGCCTGGCTGGGTCAGCGTGCCGCGGTTGGCGCGCATTTCGTCGGCCGACTGGCTGTCGACGTAGGCGTGGCCGGCCGAGATCAGGTATTCGGCGAACTGGGCCATCCAGTCGAAGTAGTTGGAGGCCTGGTAGAGATTGGTTTCGCCGGCCTGCTCCCACGAGCAGCCGAGCCACTTCACGGCGTCGATGATGGAATCGACGTACTCCTGCTCTTCCTTCTCCGGATTGGTGTCGTCGAAACGCAGGTGGCAGCGACCGCCGAATTGCTGGGCGAGGCCGAAATTGAGCAGGATGGACTTGGCGTGGCCGAAGTGCAGGTAGCCGTTTGGCTCGGGCGGGAAGCGGGTGCGGATCTTGGCCGGGTCGAGCGGCGCCGCAGCATGGTCGGCAGCCGTGCCGGGATGGCCGGCCCAGTGGCGCTGAGCGTGCTTGCCGGCGGCGAGGTCGGCCTCGACGATGTTCTTGATGAAATTGGCGGCGGGGGTGTTGGCGGGCTGGTTGGGGCTGCTCACGGAAAACCTCTTTGATTAAGCGTGTTATTTTAACCGCCCGAGGCACTTCAGACAGTAGAATTCGGGGATGTCCTTCGTGCATCAGCTCTCCGCGCTCAACTTCATCGCCGTCGGCTTTGGTGCTGCCTTCGGCGCCTGGACGCGCTGGCTGCTCGGCCTGGCCCTCAATCCGCTGTTCATTGCCGTGCCGCTCGGCACGTTGGCGGCCAACCTGCTGGGCGGTTATCTGGTCGGCGTCGCGGTTGGCCTCTTCCATCTGAACACGCATTTCCCACTGGCCTGGAAACTGTTCGCCATCACCGGTTTCCTCGGCGGACTGACCACCTTCTCGACCTTCTCGGCGGAAGTGGTCGAGCGCCTGCTCGCCGGCCAGCCGGGCTGGGCCATTGGCCTGGCTTCGGTGCATCTGGCCGGGTCGCTGGCGGCGACCTATCTCGGCCTGCTCACCGTCGGCGCCACCCGCATCTGGGCCTGAGCCGGCAGCGTGCCGGTTACCTGTCACGAAGCTGCAATACCCAGCCGGGAAAATCCTCGCCTCATCGACTACCTGAAGCGGGAGAATCCCATGCGTGCTTTCCTGGCAACCTCTGCCATTGCTCTCGGCCTGACCGGCTGCGCCACCCAGACCCCGGCTCCGGCCCCGGCCGATAAACCGGCTGCACCGGCTGCCGCTACGCCGACCAACAAGGCGCCGCAATGCTGGAACGGCGATGCCGGCAAGTTCGAAGACGTCGGCAGTCGGGCCAGCATTTCCGGTATTACCGTGGTTTGCGAAAAAACCGCGGATGGCAAGAACGCCCAGTGGATGGGAACCGGCAAGAAAAACTGACGCTGCCGGAACGGGCAGCGCTGCCATCGACCGAGCCTAGCGCAGGCGCTGGGCGAAGGCGGGCGACCAGTTGCCCAGATAGCGCTCCACTTCGGCCGTGTAGGCGGCCTCTTCGCCGAGTTGGGCGTTGATCTCAGCGTGCGTTTTGTCCAGCGGCAGGACGGCGGCCTGGGTGCCCAGGCCCTTGGCCTTGGCGACGAAATTTCCGGCTTGCGGGCAGGCGTTCAAGCGACGGCTCGAGCAGACGGCCAGTAGCGGCCCGCTGGCCTGGCGCAACTGCTGGTAGGGCGAAGCGGCCAGCCAGTCGGCCGGGTTGCTGCCGAAGGCGCGGTCGTAGAGCGGCAGGTGGCGGCCGTTCATGATGGCCGGTACGTCGAGGGCGCCGCTGTCGAGCAGTACCGTGCCGCGCCAGGTTTTGACGCCGGCTTCGTCCTGCAGGTCCGGGCGGGCGGCGAGCAGGGCGATCAAATGGGCGCCGGCCGAATGCCCCATCAACACGATATTGTCGCGGTCGATGCCGAGTTTGGCGGCGTCACGCTGCAAGGCGGCCAGGGCGCGCGCCACGTCGCGCGCCTGATCGAGCGGTGCGGCGGTCGGTTGCATGCGGTAGTTGATGCTGGCGAAGGCGATGCCGCGCGGCACCCAGCGCGCCACCTTGTTATCGACGACGCGCCCCATTTCCTTGTCGCCGCGACGCCAGCCGCCACCGTGCACCATCACGATCAGCGGTGCATCCCTGCCCTGCGGCGGCGCGTAGAAATCAAAACGCTGTTCCGCTGCCGGGCCATAGGGCACGTCACCCAGTGTCGGCGGCATGTCGGCATGGGCCAGGACGACTTGTCCGAGCAGGAGCAGGGCGGCGATCAGGCGGGGCAGGTACATGCGGTTTCCTTGTGGTGCGTCAGGCGATGGCCAGCGCCGAGCGCAAGGCACGGGCGCCGGACGGGCTCAAGAGCAGGCCGAGCGCGCCGCAATTGAGCAGCACGGTGGCCCAGAAGACGATCTGGAACGACAGCTTGGCCGACTTGTGGCGCAATTGCCGCTGGGCGAGCAGGGCGCCTGGCCAGCCACCGATCAGGGCGAGCAGGTGCAGCGTGCTTTCCTGCGTGCGCCAGCGTCCGGCGCGCGCCGCATCCTTGTCGGTCCAGTAGGCGATGAAGGCGACCGCACTGGCGCCGGCGTACAGCCCGAGCACCGCCATCGGCAGCTTGCCCGTCAGCGCGGCGGCGATCAGGGCGAGGCAGAACAGGCCGCACAGGACCGCTGGCCAGCGGTTCGGGCCGCCGGCGACCCTCGTGTTTTTCCTCCCCGTGCCGCGCACGAATTCCACGGCTGATGCCCACAGTCGCCCTTTGGCATCGCGGGCCAGCTCGTAGGTGACGATTTCTTCGCCGACCGGGCGTTCGCGGCGGCCGCGGAAGGCCTTGATGTGCAGGAAGACGGTCTCACCGCCGCTGTTGGGCGTGATGAAGCCATAACCCTGTTCGTCCTTCCATTGGGTGATCCGTCCCTGGTGGCGCATCCCTGTCCTTGTCGGCCTGGTCGGCTGGCATTTTCGCCGATTCAGACGACGTAGAACAGGATGGCGATGAAATGGGCCAGGCTGCCGGCAATCACGAACAGATGCCAGATGCCGTGCCAGTGGCGGAATTTGTCGTCGAAGGCGAAAAAGACGATGCCCACGGTGTAGGCGATGCCGCCCGCTGCCAACCAGCAAAAGCCCGGCAGCCCGAGATTGGCCAGCAGCGGCTTGATCGCGACCAGCACTATCCAGCCCATGACGGCATAAATGACCAGCGACGGGACACGCGCCTCGGAACGCGGCTTGATCTCCTGCAGCATGCCGATGGCCGCCAGCGACCAGACGATGCCGAACAGCCACCAGCCCCACGGGCCGCGCAGGCTGATCAGGCAGAAGGGGGTGTAGCTGCCGGCGATCAGCAGGTAGATCGACAGGTGATCCAGCTTGCGCAACACCCGTTTGATACCACCGCGCACGCTGTGATAGACCGTCGAGATGCTGTAGAGCAGGACCAGCGTGACGCCATACACCGTCATGCTGAACACCTTCCAGCCGTCGCCGCTGGCCGTCGCCAGCGTCACCAGCCAGATCGCCCCGGTCAGCGCCATCAGGGCGCCGCACAGGTGGGTCCAGGCGTTGAAGCGTTCTCCGTAGTACATGGCGGGACTCCCGAGGAAACGGTTCGAACCGTTTCTGACCGCGCAAGGCGGTCGACGTTCGTAGGTCGCCAGCAACAAAAGCGCTAGCATGCTGTCCCTTCTCTGGCAGACTCGGGGAAACGCGCAGCGTGTTTCTGCGTCTGACGAATTGAACAATGCAGCACTCGCCCGGAAAAAGACATGACCGATGATCTCGATTACCAGAACAACCCGCTGCACGGCGTCAGCCTGAAGCAGCTCGTGACAGAAATCGTCGAGCATTACGGCTACGACCTGCTGTACGCCTATCTGAACATCAATTGCTTCAGCAACAAGCCCAGCATCGATTCCAGCGTGAAGTTCCTCAAGAAGACGGACTGGGCGCGGGAAAAGGTTGAAGCCTTCTACCTGTACCAGTTCAAGAGCCTGCCGCGCGCCTCGGCCGAGCAGTTCGAACTGCCGCCACGAGATCGCATCATCCCC
>DATGXM010000276.1:0-10334 GCA_035298985.1 Azonexus sp.
CGGGCAGGCTGCGGCCAACGAGCCGGTATTTCCGCCGGGTTCGACCCAGCAGCAAACCATGTATCCGCAGGCTCTGGTGCCGGCCGAAACCTCGGCCGCTGCGGCGCCTGCCGCAGTCCCCGCACCGCAGGCCGCGGAAAACGCCGCACCGGTAGCACCGGCAGCAGCTCAACCGCAACTGCGTTTCGTGGTGGACAAGGAGTCGTGGATCGAAGTACGCGACCGCGACAACAAGGTTGCCTTCTCGCAGCGACTGGCGAGTGGTGCCGAACAGGTAGTTACCGGTCAGGGGCCGCTGTCGCTCACTATCGGCTACGCGCCGGGGGTTCGCCTGTTCTGGCGCGGTCAGCCGGTCGATTTGGCGCCGCACACCAAGGGCGACGTCGCCCGCCTGGTTCTGGAGTAAGTCGTGACCGCAGTAAAGAAGCGCCTGACGCGCGCCACTTCGATCGCCCATGTCCGCATCGGCGGCGCTGCGCCGGTCGTCGTCCAGTCGATGACCAATACCGATACCGCCGATTATCTGGCCACCGCCATCCAGTGCGCCGAACTGGCGCGCGCTGGCTCCGAGCTGGTACGCATCACGGTCAATACGCTGGAAGCCGCGGCCGCCGTGCCGAAGATTCGCGATCACCTCGATAAGATGAACTGCAACGTACCGCTGATCGGCGACTTCCACTACAACGGCCACCGTCTGCTCACCGAGCACCCGGCCTGCGCCGAGGCGCTGGCCAAGTACCGGATCAATCCGGGCAACGTCGGTTTCGGCAAGAAGAAGGACGAGCAGTTCGCGCAGATGGTCGAACTGGCCTGCAAGTACGACAAGCCGGTGCGTATCGGCGTGAACTGGGGCAGCCTCGACCAGGAACTGCTGGCCCGCATCATGGACGAGAACAGCAAGCGCTCAGAACCGCTCGATGCGACCGAAATGATGCGCCACGCGATGGTTACCTCGGCCCTCGAATCGGCGGCCAAGGCTGAGGAGGTCGGTCTGGCCGGCGAAAAGATCATCCTGTCGTGCAAGGTTTCCAGCGTGCAGGACCTGATCGCCATCTATCGCGAACTGGCGCAGCGCGCCGACTACGCGCTGCACCTTGGCCTGACCGAGGCCGGCATGGGGTCCAAGGGCATCGTCGCCTCGACGGCAGCCTTGTCCGTGCTGCTGCAGGAAGGCATCGGCGACACCATCCGCGTCTCGCTGACCCCGGAGCCAGGCGGCTCACGATCGCAGGAAGTCATCGTCGCCCAGGAAATCCTGCAGACCATGGGCCTGCGCGCCTTTACCCCGATGGTCGCGGCCTGTCCCGGTTGCGGCCGGACGACCAGCACCTTCTTCCAGGAACTGGCCGGCGAGGTGCAGGACTTCGTTCGCGCCAAGATGCCGGAATGGAAACTGCACTACGACGGCGCCGAGAACATGACGCTGGCCGTGATGGGCTGCATCGTCAATGGCCCGGGCGAGTCGAAGCACGCCAATATCGGCATTTCGCTGCCAGGTACCGGCGAAGCCCCGTCGGCGCCGGTCTACGAGGACGGCCAGAAGACCGTGACGCTGAAGGGCGACAACATCGCCGCCGAATTCAAGGACATCATCGAGCGCTACGTCCGGCGCACCTACAAGAAGAAACTGCAAGCATGAGTCAAACTCTCCAGTCCGTGCGCGGGATGAACGACATCCTGCCGGACGAAGCCGAATTCTGGGAAGTCTTCGAAGACACCATCCGCTCGTGGCTGAAAGGCTACGGCTATCGCCCGATCCGCATGCCCATCGTCGAACCGACGCCGCTCTTCAAGCGCGCCATCGGCGAGGTGACCGACATCGTCGAGAAGGAAATGTATTCCTTCGAAGACAGCCTGAATGGCGAGCAGCTGACACTGCGTCCAGAAGGCACCGCCGGCTGCGTGCGCGCCGTCATCCAGCATGGCCTGGCCAACCAGATTCCGCGCCGTTTGTATTACATCGGCCAGATGTTCCGCCATGAACGCCCGCAAAAGGGCCGTTATCGCCAATTCCACCAGGTCGGCGTGGAGTCCATTGGCTTTGCCGGTCCGGACATCGACGCCGAAATGATCCTGATGGGCGCGCGCCTGTGGGCCGACCTCGGCCTCGACGGCATCGAGCTGCAGATCAACAGCCTCGGCCAGCCTGAAGAGCGTGCCCAGCACCGGGCGGCGCTGATCGCCTATTTCGAGAAGCATGTCGAGATTCTCGACGAGGATGCCAAGCGCCGGCTGTACAGCAACCCGCTGCGCATTCTCGACACCAAGAACCCGGCACTGCAGGAGATGTGCGCTGGCGCGCCGAAGCTGATCGACTATCTGGGCGAAGCGTCGCTCGCCCACTTCGAGGGCGTACAGCGCGTGCTGCGCGATGCCGGCGTGCCCTTCGTCATCAACCCGCGTCTGGTGCGCGGCCTGGACTATTACAACCTGACCGTCTTCGAATGGGTCACCGACAAGCTCGGCGCCCAGGGCACGGTCTGCGCCGGCGGCCGCTATGACGGCCTGGTCGAGCAACTGGGCGGCAAATCGACGCCGGCCTGCGGTTTCGCCATGGGGGTCGAGCGCCTGATTGCGCTGATCCAGGAATCGGGCGGCGAACCGGCCGCTCCGGCCCCGGACGTCTATCTGGTGCATCAGGGCGAAGCAGCTTCCCGCCTGGCTTTCCGTGTCGCCGAAGGACTGCGCGATCACGGCATCGACGTATTGCTGCACTGCGGCGGCGGCTCATTCAAGTCGCAGATGAAGAAGGCGGACAACAGTGGCGCCAATTTTGCCGTGGTCATCGGCGATGACGAGGCGGCGACCGGCGAGGCGCAACTGAAGTCATTGCGCGAAGAAGGTGTGGAGCAACGTAAACTGAAAGTCGATGATCTGGCCGACGCCATCATCGGCCAACTGATTGATTCGGACTAAGAGGAATAAGCAGCATGGCGCATTACGACCTCGAAGAACAGGAACAGATCGATACCCTGAAAACCTGGTGGAAGATGTATGGCAACCTCGTCACCGGGGTGGTCATGGCGGCTTCGCTGGGCGTCGTTGGCTGGCAGGGCTGGAACTGGTACCAGGGCGGGCAGTCGGCCCAGGCGGCAGCGGTCTATGGCGTGCTCGAGCAGGCGGCAGCCGTCGGCGACGCGCAGAAGGTCAAGGC
This sequence comes from Azonexus sp., assembly GCA_035298985.1. Lineage (GTDB taxonomy): Bacteria > Pseudomonadota > Gammaproteobacteria > Burkholderiales > Rhodocyclaceae > Azonexus. The sequence continues at coordinate 3,155 of DATGXM010000276.1, forward strand.
AGCGGCGGGCGAACTGGCCGAGAAATTCGGCCGTACCACCTACGCCTCGCTGGGCGCCATGGTCGCGGCCAAGCAATCCTTCGATGCGGGCGACCTGAAAACCGCCAAGACCCAGCTGGCCTGGGTGGCCGAGAACGGCAAGAACGAAATTCGCGATCTGGCCCGTCTGCGCTTGGCTGCCGTGCAGCTCGACGAACAGGCCTACGACGAAGCCTTGAGGCAGCTCGATGCCAGCCATGCGGCTGCATTCGACATCCGCTTCCTCGAACTGAAAGGCGATGTGCTGACCGCTCAGGGCAAGAAGGCCGATGCCCGCGCTGCCTACAAGTCGGCGCTTGATAAATCGGCCGACAAGCAATCGGCCGGTCGCGAATTGCTGCAGCAGAAGCTCGACAGCCTGGGTGAGGCCGCCTGATGTCGCGCCGCCTGCTTCTGCTGCTCGCCGCCGCCGGCCTGCTGACCGGTGGCTGCGCGACCATTTCCGATGGCCTGGACGCGATCAACCCATTTTCCAGCTCGGCGCCCAAAATGCCGGCCCTGACCCCCCTGAAGCCGACGGCCGATGTGCGTGCCGCCTGGTCGACCAACGTCGGCAAGGCCGGCGATTACGCCTTCACGCCGGCCGTGGTCGAAGGCGTGGTCTATGCCGCCAGTGCCAAGGGAACGCTCAGCCGGATCGAAGATGGCAAGACCATCTGGAAAATCGATGCAGGCCAGCCGCTGTCGGCCGGTGTCGGCGCCAATGGCAAGCTGGTCGTCGTCGGCACGCCCAAGGGCGAAGTGCTCGCTTTTTCGGCCGATGACGGCAAGGCATTGTGGAAAGCCAAGGTATCGAGCGAAGTCCTCGCCGCTCCGGTGGTGGGTGACGATGGTGTCGCCGTAAAGAGCGGCGACAACCAGGTTTTCCTGTTCGATGCCATGGATGGCGGCCGCAAGTGGGCCTACCAGCGCGCGACGCCGCCGCTGTCGGTGCGCAGCGCCGGTTCGCCGGTCTTCGCCGACCGCTACCTGTTCGTCGGCTACCCCGGCGGCAAGCTGGTCGCCCTCGCGCTGCAGAATGGCGCACCGGTCTGGGAAGGCGCTGTCGCGTCGCCCAAGGGCGCTACCGAACTCGACCGTGTCGCCGACGTGGTCGCCACGCCGGTGGTCGACGGCCGCCAGATCTGCGCCGTCGCCTTCCAGGGCAAGGTCGCCTGTTTCGACATGGGGCAGGGCGGGGCCATGGTCTGGTCGCGCGACATCTCGTCGGTCAGCGGTCTGGTCATGGACGGCCGCTACCTGTTCATCACCGACGACAAGGGTGTCGTTTACGGCCTCGATCGCCAGTCCGGCAGCAGCCTGTGGAAGCAGGACAAGCTGAAGGGCCGCCGCCTGTCGGCGCCGACCATCCGTCGCGGCCTGGTAGTCGTGGCCGACGGCGAAGGCATCGTCCATTTCCTGTCCCGTGACGATGGCAGCTTCGCCGCACGCCAGAAAACCGATGGCACGCCGGTTCGCGCGCCGCTGCAAATGCTTGGTTCCTCCATCCTGGTCCAGACCACCGGTGGTGAAGTGAGCGCATTCGAGGTGCAATGAAACCTACGCTCGTCCTGGTTGGCCGTCCCAATGTCGGCAAGTCCACGCTCTTCAACCGACTGACCAAGTCGCGCGATGCCATCGTCGCCGACTTACCGGGCCTGACCCGCGACCGTCACTACGGCCATGGCAAGCTGGGCAAGAAGCCTTATCTGGTGGTCGATACCGGCGGTTTCGAACCGCTGGTCAAGGAAGGCATCCTGCATGAGATGGCGCGCCAGACCGAGCAGGCCATCGCCGAAGCCGACGCTGTCATCTTCGTGGTCGATGGCCGTACCGGCCTGACCCCGCACGACAAGGAAATCGCCAACAAGCTGCGCCGCATCGACCGCCCGGTCTTCGTCGCGGTCAACAAGGCCGAAGGCATGAACGCCGGCATGGTCGAGGCGGATTTCCACGAGCTGGGCCTAGGCGAACCGAATGCCATTTCCGCCGCCCACGGCGAAGGGGTGCGCGGCCTGGTCGAAATGGCCCTGGAAAGCTTCCCTGAGCCGGAAGACGACGAATGGCACTCCGATGCGGTGCGCGTCGCCATCGTCGGCCGGCCGAACGTCGGCAAGTCCACCCTGATCAACACCCTGCTCGGCGAAGAGCGCGTCATTGCCTTCGATGCGCCGGGTACCACCCGCGACTCCATCGAGATCGATTTCGAGCGCGGTGGCAGCAAGTACGTGCTCGTCGACACCGCCGGCATGCGCAAACGGGGCAAGGTTTTCGAGGCGATCGAGAAGTTTTCGGTGGTCAAGACGCTGAAATCCATCGAAGACGCCAATGTCGTGATCCTGATGGTCGATGCCCAGGCCGACGTTTCCGACCAGGACGCCCACATTGCCGATTTCATCGTGCAATCCGGGCGAGCGCTGGTCGTCGCGGTCAACAAGTGGGATGGCCTGGATGCCTACACTCGCGAGCAGACGCGGCAGATCCTGCAGCGCAAGCTGAAATTCCTCGATTTCGCCAAGTTCCACTTCGTCTCGGCGCGCGAGAACATCGGCCTGGGAAATCTGTTCAAGTCGGTGGACGCGGCCTATTCCGCAGCCATGGCCAAGATGTCCACCCCGCGCCTGACGCGCGTGCTGATCGACGCGGTGGCCAAGCAGGCTCCGGCCAAGCACAACATGTTCCGGCCGAAGCCGCGCTATGCCCACCAGGGCGGGTCCAATCCGCCTATCATCGTCGTGCATGGCAATGCAGTCGATCACATCACCGACAGCTATCGTCGTTATCTGGAACATACCTTCCGCGAAGCGTTCAAATTGCAGGGAACTCCCTTGCGCATCCAGTTTGTCGCGGCAAAGAACCCGTTTGCCGATAAAGACAAGAAATAATCTGCAAATTCTTTGGCATCACCCCCCGAATTTGGGTACATTAGGACCCTCATAACAACTACCACCATGGAGTCCACACCATGAGCAACAAAGGGCAACTGTTACAAGACCCCTTCCTCAACGCGCTTCGTCGCGAGCATGTCCCAGTGTCTATTTATCTGGTGAACGGTATCAAACTGCAGGGCCAGGTCGAGTCTTTCGACCAATACGTCGTTCTGCTCAAGAACACGGTTACCCAGATGGTGTACAAACACGCCATTTCCACGGTGGTGCCGGCCCGTCCGGTCAACCTCCAGCAGGAACAGGCGGCCGAATAATCTGCCCCTGGTTAGCACCCCGCCTTTCGGGCGGGGCTGCGCTTCTCTCTCCCGGAAACGCCCATGATTGAACGACCCGCCGCCGGTGAACGTGCGGTGATCGTTCAGCTCGACTTCGGCCAGCCCGATCTCGAGGATCAGCTGGAAGAAGTCCGCCTGCTTACCGAATCGGCAGGCGGCATCGTAGCCGCCGAGGTAGGTGGCCGCCGGCAGAGTCCGGATCCCAAGACCTATGCCGGCAAAGGGAAGGTCGACGAAATTGCTGCCATGCTGGCCGCCGGCGACGCCGATTTGGTGATCTTCAACCACGATCTGTCTCCGGCGCAGCAGCGCAACCTGGAGCGGGCATTGAAATGCCGGGTTATCGACCGCACCAGCCTGATTCTCGACATCTTTGCCCTGCGCGCTTCCAGCGCCGAGGGCAAGTTGCAGGTGGAACTAGCGCAGCTTGAGCACTTGTCTACCCGACTGGTGCGCGGCTGGACCCACCTTGAACGGCAGCGCGGCGGTATTGGCATGCGCGGCCCGGGTGAAAAGCAGCTGGAAACGGACCGCCGCCTACTCGGCAACCGTGTGAAGTTGCTGAAGGACAGGCTGGCCAAGCTGACTCGTCAGCGCGGCGTGCAGCGCAAGGCCCGGATGCGCGGCGACGTGCTCAGCGTTTCCCTGGTCGGCTATACCAACGCTGGCAAATCGACGTTGTTCAATGCCCTGACCCATGCCGGGGTATATGCGGCGGACCAGTTGTTCGCGACGCTCGATACGACTTCGCGCAAACTGTGGATCGCCGGAGCTGGCAATATCGTTATTTCCGACACTGTTGGTTTTATACGTGACCTGCCGCACTCACTGGTCGATGCGTTTCATGCGACACTGGAGGCGGCGACCGATGCCGATGTCCTGCTGCACGTGGTCGATAGTGCCAGTCATGCCCGGGATGAGCAGATGAGCGAGGTTAACAAAGTGCTGGCGGAAATCGGCGCCGATTGCGTTCGGCAGGTCGTCGTCTGGAACAAGATCGATCTGACTGAAGCTTCCCCGGGAGTCGAGGCGGACGAGTATGGTAATATCGCGCGCGTTCGTGTCAGTGCGCGCTCGGGTGAAGGGCTGGATCTGCTGCGCGAATCGTTGGCCGAATATGCGCGCGCCAAGGCCGAGGCCCGACGGAAAGCGTTGGATCAGGCTGAACGCGAAGCTCAAAACGACTATATCAATTGACCCCAATATTCATGATTCCGACCATAGGTATTTTCATGTCGCTCAATGACCCGCAGTGGGGTAACCGTGGTGGTGATGACGGTGACAAGCCGGGCAGCAACGGCCCGCGTCGTCCCAATGACGGACCTCCCGATCTTGAAGATCTCTGGCGCGATTTCAACCGCCGGTTGAATGGCATGTTCGGCAACAAGCGCGGTGGTGGCGGCGGAAATGGCGGGGGCGACGGGCCGCGCATGCCGCAGATCGATTTCAATCCACGTTTCCTGGGCGGCGGCATCGGTTTGCTGATCGGCCTGGCGGCGATCGTCTGGCTGGCTTCCGGCTTCTATATTGTCGACGCCTCGCAACGCGGTCTGGTCCTCCAGTTCGGCAGTTTCAAAGAAGCGACCGAGCCAGGCCTGCGCTGGCGTTTGCCTTACCCGATCCAGTCGCACGAGCTGGTCAACCTGACCGGCGTGCGTACCATCGAAATCGGCTACCGGGGCAGCGAGCGCAACAAGGTGCTCAAGGAAGCGCTGATGCTCACCGATGACGAAAACATCGTGAACATCCAGTTCGCCGTCCAGTACGTCCTCAAGGACCCGGTCGAGTATCTGTTCAACAATCGTTCGACCGATGAAGCGGTGATGGGTGCGGCCGAAACCGCCGTGCGCGAAATCGTCGGCAAGAGCAAGATGGACTACGTGCTGTACGAAGGTCGCGAGCAGATCGCCACCCAGGCGGCGAAACTGATGCAGGATATCCTGGACCGCTACCAGAGCGGCATCCTGATTTCCAAGGTCACCATGCAGAACGCCCAGCCGCCGGAACAGGTCCAGGCTGCCTTCGACGATGCCGTCAAGGCCGGCCAGGATCGCGAGCGCCAGAAGAACGAAGGCCAGGCCTATGCCAACGACGTGATTCCGAAAGCCAAGGGTACGGCCGCCCGTCTTTTGCAGGAAGCCGACGGTTACAAGCAGCGCGTGATTTCGACGGCGGAGGGTGATGCCTCGCGCTTCAAGCAGGTGGTGGCCGAATACGCCAAGGCACCGGAAGTGACGCGCCAGCGCATGTACCTGGATACTATGCAGCAGATTTTTGCCAATACCAGCAAGGTTCTCGTTGATGCCAAGGGCCAGGGCAATCTGCTCTACCTGCCGCTCGACAAGCTGATGCAGGCCACGGCGGCGGCAACAGCCGCGCAGGCGGCGCCGGAAGCATCGGTGGCTCCGTCGACGGCTCGCCCGTCGGCCCCCCTGTCATCCGATGCGCCGCCGCAGATGGAAAATGCCCCTAAGGTCGGTGGTGGTTCGTATTCGTCTACTTCGCGCGACGGTTCGTTGCGTTCGCGTGATCGGGAGGGCCGTTGATGAGCTCGCGCATCAATCTGTTGGGCGCGCTGGCCGCGACCGTGCTGGTCATTCTGGCCATGTCGATGTTTACCGTCGATCAGCGCCAGTACGCCGTGGTTTTCCAACTCGGCGAAGTCAAGCGGGCCATTGCCGAACCAGGCCTCTATTTCAAGGTGCCGATGGTCCAGAACGTGCGCTATTTCGAGAAGCGCATCATCACGCTGGACAATGCCGAGCCGGAACGTTTCATCACGTCCGAAAAGAAGAATGTGCTGGTCGATTCCTATATCAAGTGGCGTATCGTCGATCCCAAGCTGTACTACATCTCGGTGGGCGGCGACGAGTCGCGGGCCAAGACTCGCCTGAACCAGACGGTCAACGCCGGCTTGCGCGAGGAATTCGGCAAGCGTACGGTCCATGACGTGGTGTCCGGCGAACGCGAGAAGATCATGGACAAGATGCGCGAAAAAGCCGATGCCGACGCCCGCAAGATCGGCGTCCAGATCGTCGATGTCCGTCTCAAGCGCGTCGAGCTGCCGACCGAGGTCAGCGAAGCCGTTTATCGCCGCATGGAAGCCGAGCGCAAGCGGGTGGCCAACGAACTGCGTTCCGAAGGCTCCGCCGAGGCCGAGAAAATTCGTGCCGATGCGGACCGCCAGCGCGAAATCATCGTCGCCGAAGCTTACCGCGACGCTCAGAAGATCAAGGGCGAAGGCGATGCCAAGGCGACCGCCACCTATGCCCAGGCTTTTGGTCAGAATGCCGAGTTCTACGCCTTCTACCGCAGTCTTGAAGCCTATCGCGGCAGCTTCAAGAGCAGGAATGACGTGCTGGTGGTCGAGCCAAGTTCCGAATTCTTCAAGTACATGAAGAGTACCGGGCGTGGCAACGACAAGGGCAAATGACGTCTACGCTGCTCCTCGCCTTCGCGCTGATGCTGGTGCTCGAAGGCGTCATGCCTTTCATTGCGCCGGCGGCGTGGCGTGAAACCTTTCGCCGTCTCACTCAATTTTCGGATGGGCAGATTCGCTTCGTCGGCCTGACGTCGATGCTGATCGGCTTGATCCTCCTGATGCTTTTCTCATGAACTGGCTGTTACCTGAATACCTGGCCGATGCACTGCCCGCCGAGGCAGCACGCATCGAGCGTTTGCGCCGCACGGTGCTCGACCACTTCCGCAGTCGCGGTTTCGAACTGGTCATGCCACCCATGCTGGAATACCTGGAATCGCTACTGACCGGCGCCGGGCAAGACCTCAAGCTGCGCACCTTTAAGCTGGTCGACCAACTGTCCGGCCGCACGCTGGGCGTGCGCGCCGACATCACGCCGCAGGCCGCGCGTATCGATGCGCATCTGCTCAACCATCAGGGTGTCACCCGCCTGTGCTACTGCGACAGTGTGCTGCATACCC
>DATGXM010000277.1:0-2594 GCA_035298985.1 Azonexus sp.
CTACGCTTTCGGTCTTGCGACCCGGAGTGCAGATTTCTCTGCACCCCGTAAAACTGGCGGAGTGGACGGGACTCGAACCCGCGACCCCCGGCGTGACAGGCCGGTATTCTAACCGACTGAACTACCACTCCGCACTTTGACCTGCGCTACCAAATTCTTGGCGTCCCCATGGGGATTCGAACCCCAGTTACCGCCGTGAAAGGGCGGTGTCCTAGGCCTCTAGACGATGGGGACCCGGACTTCTTCTTTCGCGCTTTTGGTGGAGGTAAGCGGGATCGAACCGCTGACCTCTTGCATGCCATGCAAGCGCTCTCCCAGCTGAGCTATACCCCCGCCGCGAAAGAAGGCCGCATTATAGGGACCTCATTGGTCCTTGTAAAGGGCCTTTCGCGTTTTTTTAGAGATAAGCGGAGAGGGCCGTTGCAACCTTGTCACGGCCGATCAGGCAGATCACCGCATCGACGGCCGGCGTTTGCGCCTGGCCGGTCAGGATGACGCGCAGCGGCATGGCCAGCTTGGGCATCTTCAGGCCATGCTTGGTCACCGTTTCCTTGATCAATGCATTGATCGCCGGGGCTTCCCAGGCGACGCCGGCGATCCCGGCAGCGAATTCAGCCAGCGCCGGACGGGCCTCGTCGGCCAGGTGCTGGGCCAGCAGCTCGGGATTCGGCGTGACGTGGGCGTAGAAAACTTCGACGGCGTCGGCCAGCAGGTTCAGCGTGTTGCAGCGGTCGACGTACAGGGTGACTGCCTTTTCCAAATCCGGACCGTTATCGCTATCGATGCCGCGGGCGGCCAGGCGGGCCTTGACCTTGGCGGCCAGTGCTGCCGGCGGCAGCTGCTTCATGTAATGCTGGTTCAGCCACAGCAGCTTTTCGGTATTGAACTGGGCGGCTGAGGCGGTGATGTGGTCGAGGTCGAACCATTCGACAAACTGCTGGCGCGAGAACACTTCGTCGTCGCCATGCGACCAGCCGAGGCGGGCCAGGTAATTGATCACCGCTTCGGTCAGGAAGCCGTCTTCGTCGTATTGCATGACCGACACGGCGCCGTGGCGCTTCGACAGCTTGGCGCCATCGTCGCCGAGGATCATCGACAGGTGGGCGTAGGTTGGCACTTCGGCGCCCAGGGCCTTCAGGATGTTGATCTGGCGCGGCGTGTTATTGACGTGGTCGTCGCCACGGATGACGTGGGTGATGCCCATGTCCCAGTCGTCGACGCAGACGCAGAAGTTGTAGGTCGGCGTGCCGTCGGCGCGGGCGATGATCAGGTCGTCCAGTTCGGTGTTGGCAATCTCGATGCGGCCCTTGACCTGGTCGTCCCAGGCGACGACGCCATCCTTCGGATTCTTGAAGCGGATGACCGGGTCGATGCCGGCCGGCGGTGTCGGCAGAGTCTTGCCGTCTTCCGGACGCCAGCGGCCGTCGTAGCGCGGCTTGATCTTCTGCGCTTCCTGCTCGGCGCGCAGGGCGTCGAGTTCTTCCTTGCTGGTGTAGCAATGGTAGGCGTGGCCGGAAGCCAGCATCTGCTGGATCACTTCCTTGTAGCGATCCATGCGCTGCATCTGGTAGAACGGGCCTTCGTCGTGTTCGAGGCCCAGCCACTGCATGCCGTCCAGAATGGCCTGGACGGCTTCCGGGGTGGAACGGGCGACGTCGGTGTCCTCGATGCGCAGGATGAAGGTGCCGCCATGGCGACGGGCATAGGCCCAGGAGAACAGCGCGGTGCGGGCGCCGCCGATGTGCAGGTAACCGGTGGGGCTTGGAGCGAAACGGGTGCGGACGGGCTTCATGGAATCCAGAATCTAGTGAAGGCAAAGGGCGATATTCTAGCCGACCGGCGTTTGACCTGGCGGACCGATTGTGGTTAAATGCGCGCCTCTCTTGGGAGGGCGGTTAGCTCAGCGGTAGAGCACTGCCTTCACACGGCAGGGGTCACTGGTTCGATCCCAGTACCGCCCACCACATCCTGCATGGATGCGGCCCTCACAAGAAACGAAAACCCGCTGAGCCTTGCGCCGAGCGGGTTTTTGTTTTTGATAAACCTTAAATTAGCCTTGATGGGGAAATGTGCCCATGCTGCGCCAGTAGCTTGGCGTTCTTATTCCGCGCTGAGGCAACGGCCTTCCAAAGTCTCTCAATGGCGGCTGGCCATGGGATGCGTTCCTGCTCCAGCCGAAGCCGGCTACCCCATCGCCCATCTTTCAAGGCGCGGAAAAGCACGTTCTCGTGTTCCGTTAGCAAAGGCAATGTGGCGTCGGGGCATTGGGCCTCCTCCTCTCCCCAGAGATCCTGGTAGGACAGGAAGGTTTCTTGGTCCATCAAGACTGAGACGAGATTGGGGAACAGGCTTCGCGCCCGATTCAATATCGCGTAGCCATGAGTATCAATATCGCCCCAATAGCTGATGTCGCACCCCTGAAGCCAAGGCACCTCGGCCAGCATCGTTACGGCATGGCCTAGGCGCATGAAGGCAACCACGCCATCCATATCGGGAAGGGCCAGACCGGTCTCAAGATTTTCCACGATGAGGGCGTGCGGCGGATTTATTGGTAGCTGAGCCACCTCGACGAGTGGGGCTTCGATGTCGTTGAG
>DATGXM010000278.1:0-12261 GCA_035298985.1 Azonexus sp.
AAGCGCAGTCGGTGCGGCGAGACAGGGACAGGGACAGGTTCAGCGCTTGGCGATGGCCGCTTCGGCCTTCTTGACCAGATCGGCACCGATGCTCTTCGCCCATTTGTCGTACACCGGGCGGGTCGCCTGCACGAAGGCATCGCGCTGGGCCGCAGTCGGCTGGGTGACGGTCACGCCGGCGGCCTCGATCTGCTTCAGGACCGCATTGTCGTTGCTGGCAATCCCCTTGCGCGCCTTGTCGACATTCTCACGACCGGCCTGCAGCGCAGCTTGGCGCACCGCCTCGCGATCGGCCGGCGTCCAGCTGTTCCACACCTGCTTGTTGACCACGAAAATCAGCGGGTCAGCGACGTAATGCCACAGGGTCAGGTATTTCTGGCCGACCGTCGGCAACTTGGCGGCAACGAATACCGACAGCGGATTTTCCTGGCCGTCAACCGCGCCGGACGCCAGTGCCGGCTGGGCATCGGCCCAGCTCATCTGGGTCGGATTGGCGCCTAGCGCCGTGAAGGTCTCGTTATACAGCGGCGAACCGACGACGCGGAACTTCATGCCCTTCATATCGGCCGGCGAGGCAATCGGACGCTTGGAGTTGGACATTTCGCGGAAGCCGTTCTCGCCCCAAGCCAGCGGAATCACGTCGCCGCGCTTTTCCAGGACGGTGAACAAATCCTTGCCGACCTCGCCCTGCGTCAGCGCGTCGATCGCCTTGTAATCGGGCATCAGGAAGGGGAGCGAAAAGAGGTTCAGTTCCTTGATCTGCGGCGACCAGTTGATGGTCGAGCCGATAGACATGTCGATCACACCCTGGCGAATGGCGGTGAATTCACGCGTCTGTTCGCCGCCGACCAGCGAATTGCCGGAGTAGAGCTTGATGTTGATGCGCCCCTGCGTCTTTTCCTTGACCAGCTCGATCCAGCGCTCGCCGGCCTGCCCCCAGGTGAAGGCGGTGCCCAGCGTGGTCGACAGGCGGTACTCGGCACGATAGGTCTGCGCCTGGGCAGTAGCGGCACCGAACAGGGCGGTGGCCATGGCAGCGGCGATGAAGGTTCTGCGCAACATCGATATCTCCTCGTTTTTATGGGGTAAAGCGGCGATTATGGAGGCAGCCCATGCCATGTGCAACCGGTCGCGTAAACGCAAAAAAGCCCGGCAAGCCGGGCTTTTCGCGAGTAAGGTAACGACTTAGTCGGCCTTGTTGATGTTCGCGGCTTGCTTGCCCTTCGGGCCGGTAACGATGTCGAAGGTGACCTTCTGGTTTTCGACCAGGGTCTTGAAACCGTTGCCTTGAATTGCGGAGAAGTGAGCGAAGAGGTCTTCACCGCCGCCGTCCGGAGAGATGAAACCAAAACCCTTAGCGTCGTTGAACCACTTGACGGTACCAGTTGCCATTTGTAGCTTCCTTGGAAAAGATTGAAAAAATTACGAGAGCCAAGACCGAGGAGCTGACAAACCGATTACGGTGCAGGAACAACACACTGCCTGGAAATCCCGAAGTTCGGAGTATGGAGCAGCATTTCAAATACGCCAAGCATTTTTTTCGCTTTCCGTTGACATCATGTCTGGAAGTCGAAATTTCGGCGACGAGACAACAGCCGACGCGCTCCGGAAATCAATGCACGCGCTTGCTGGGAACCTCCGGCTTGGCGAGTTTTTGGCTACGGCGTAACGCCGGCATTGCCGGCATCAGCCTGCGCCGAAAGCTGGCGCGTCAATGCACCCGCTTTACCGAGGCGCCAAGGCGCGCCAACTTTTCCTCGATCCGCTCGTAGCCGCGATCGAGGTGATAGATGCGGTCGATCAGCGTTTCGCCTTCAGCCACCAGGCCGGCAATGACCAGCGACGCCGAGGCGCGCAGGTCGGTCGCCATCACGGTCGCCCCTTCCAGCCGTTCGACGCCGCGTACGATGGCGTTGTTGCCTTCGATCTGGATATTGGCACCGAGGCGCATCAACTCGTTGACATGCATGAAACGGTTTTCGAAGATCGTTTCGCGGATGGTCGCCACCCCGTCGGCAACGCAGTTGATGGCCATGAACTGGGCCTGCATGTCGGTCGGGAAAGCCGGATATGGCGCCGTACGCAGGCTGACCGCCTTGAGCCGTTTCGGCGCGACCAGACGGATGGCATCGCGCTCGACGGTGATGTCGCAACCGGCGTCCATCAGCTTGTCGACCACGGTGTCGAGATAGGCCGCCGAGGTTTTCAGCAGGCGGATATCGCCACCGGTGACCGCCGCCGCACACAGATAGGTACCGGTCTCGATGCGGTCCGGCATGATGGCGTGCGTCGCGCCATGCAGCTTGTCGACGCCCTGAATGCGGATGACGTCGGTGCCGGCGCCAGAAATGCGGGCGCCCATCGAAATCAGGCAGTTGGCCAGATCGACCACTTCCGGTTCGCGCGCGGCGTTCTCGATGATCGTTTCGCCGTCGGCCAGACAGGCCGCCATCATCAGGTTCTCGGTGCCGGTCACGGTGACCATGTCGGTGCAGATGCGGGCGCCCTTCAGGCGGGTCGCCTTGGCATGGACATAGCCCTGCTCGACCTTGACCTCGGCACCCATGGCCTGCAGCCCCTTGATGTGCTGATCCACCGGCCGGGCACCGATGGCGCAACCGCCGGGCAGCGAAACGCGTGCTTCGCCGCCGCGGGCGACCAGCGGGCCGAGCACGAGGATCGAGGCGCGCATGGTCTTGACCATCTCGTACGAGGCGACCGGATTGTTCAGGCCGCCGCCGTTGAGCACTAGGCCGTCGACGCCATCCATGGTGACGCCGACGCCCATGTCGCCAAGCAGGCGCAACATGGTCGAGATGTCGTTCAGGTGCGGCACATTGGTGAAATGCAGCGGTTCGGCGGTGAGCAACGAGGCACACAAAATGGGCAGCGCGGCATTCTTGGCGCCGGACATGGCCACTTCACCGGAGAGCGCCTTGCCTCCTTCAATCAACAACTTATCCACGCTGCGCGCTCCATTCTTCGGGGGTGAGGGTCTTGAAGGACAGGGCATGCAATTCCCCGGTCGCCAGCTTTTCCTGCAGGGTCTGATAGACGCGCTGCTGGCGCTGCACGCGGTTCTTTCCGACAAACTCGCTGCTCACGATGATGGCCTGAAAATGCTGGCCGTCGCCGTCCAGTTCGAGGAAATCGCAGGCCATGCCGGCCAGGATGAGTTGCTTGATGTGTTCGGGATTCATCGTGATCAGGCTCTTAGCTTCCAGCCCCGCTTCAGCAGGCTCAGCGTCCCCCAGGACACGGCTGCAAAGCAGGCGATGACGACCATCAGGCTGGTTTCCGGCGCCACGTCGGAGACGCCGAAAAAGCCATATCTGAAGCCGTCGATCATGTAAAAAACAGGATTGTAATGCGACACACCCTGCCAGAACGAAGGCAAGGTATAAATGGAGTAGAAAACGCCGGACAACATGGTCAGCGGCATGATCAGGAAATTCTGGAAGGAGGCCAGCTGGTCGAACTTTTCGGACCAGATGCCGGCAATCATGCCGAGCGCACCGAACAGGGCGCCGCCGAGCACGGCAAAAGCGACGATCCACAGCGGCGCCACCACTTTCAGTTCGACGAACCAGACGGTGGCCAGCAGAACGCCCAGCCCGACCATCAGGCCGCGCAGCGTGGCGGCCAGCACATAGGCGGCAAAAAAGGCGCTGTACGGTATCGGCGGCAGCAGCACGAAGACGATGGAGCCGGTGATCTTGGCCTGAATCAGACTGGATGACGAGTTGGCGAAGGCGTTCTGCAACACCTGCATCATGACCAGGCCGGGAATCAGGAAACTGGTGTAGCGCACGCCATGCACCGTGACATGGTCGTCGAGGACATGGCCGAAAATCAGCAGGTAGAGCAGCGCCGTCAGCACCGGCGCGGCGACCGTCTGGAAAGCGACCTTCCAGAAGCGCAGGAATTCCTTTTCTAGCAGGGTCAGGAAGCCGATCATGACTGCAGCGTCCGCACGAAAACCTCTTCCAACGAGGCACCGGGATGCGCCGCCATCAGATTGGCAGTGGAATCCAGGGCCACAACCCTGCCCTGCTTCATCAGCGCAATGCGGTTACACAGCGCCTCGGCCTCTTCGAGGTAATGCGTGGTCAGGATGATGGTGTGGCCTTCGCCGTTCAGGCGGCGGATGAACTGCCACAGCCCCTGACGCAACTCGACGTCGACGCCGGCCGTCGGTTCGTCGAGAACGATGACCGGCGGCTTGTGCACCAGCGCCTGGGCGACCAGCACACGGCGCTTCATGCCGCCCGACAAACGCCGCATATTGACGTCGGCCTTGCTGGTCAGATCGAGGTTTTCAAGGATTTCGTCGATCCAGTCGTCGTTCTTGCGGATGCCGAAATAGCCGGACTGGATGCGCAGGGTTTCCCGCACGTTGAAGAAGGGATCGAACACCAGTTCCTGCGGCACGACGCCCAGCAAACGGCGCGCCTCGCGAAAGTCGCGGATCACGTCGTGGCCCATGACGCTGATCGCCCCCGAATCGGGACGAACCAGCCCGGCCAGCGATGAAATCAAGGTCGTCTTGCCTGCTCCATTCGGTCCCAGCAAGCCGAAGAACTCGCCTTGCCCGATGTCGAGCGACACACTGGCCAAGGCCTGCAATGAACCGAAATGCTTGACGACGTCAACGATGGATACCGCAGCGACCATGGATTTGCCCTTCAAGCCAGGGGCAGGAGGTCGGCAACACCGTACAGTTCGGCCAGCGAACGCACCCCGGCCGGAATATGGGCAAATTTGACGCGCGCACCGGCGCCATCGGCAGCCCGCAACCAGCCGAGCATCACCGCGATGGCCGACGAATCAGCTTCATCCACTGCGGAAAAATCGAAGATCACCTCGCCGGGCCGCAAAGCAGAACGGCCTGCGTCAAGCAGGCCGCCAGCATTGGCCATGGTCAGGGGCGCCTTGACCAGCAGGCGCCCGTCCTGTCGTTCGATCATTTCTTCTGATTCGCTTCCAGGGACTTGTTCTTGGCGGCGATGGAGGCGATCAGTCCGTCAATGCCGCCGTTGCGAATCTCCTGACCGAACTGGTCGCGGTAGTTGGTCACCAGGCTGATGCCGGCGACCACCACGTCGTACACCTTCCAGCCCGCATCCTGCTTTTCCAGGCTGTAGTCGAGCTGCACCGGCTTGTTGCCCGGCTGATGGACCTCGGTACGCACCAGCACATCGACGTCGGCCGGCGCCATCTTGATCGGCTTGTAGACGACCTTCTGGTTCTTGTAGCTGGTCAGCGCGTTGGAATAGGTACGCACCAGCAGGGTCTTGAATTCGGCCGTCAGTTGCTGCTGCTGTTGCGGATTGGCCTTGCGCCATTCCTTGCCCAGCGCCAGCGCGGTCATATGCTGGAAATTGAAATGCGGCAGCACTTTTTTGTCCACCAGATCGATGACCTTGTTGGTGCTGCCATTCTGAATGTCCTTGTCGTGACGGATGATGTCCAGAACTTCTTCGGTCACGCGCTGCACCAGCATATCCGGCGCCTCATCGGCCAAGGCGGCAGTTGCGACGAATCCGGCAAAAAACAGGGCGAATATTTTTTTCATTGTTGGTAGAAAATACGATCAATCATCCAGCCGCGGCGGGCGGCCATCGAAAATCTGGTTGCGGCGACGTTGCAGGTAAGCATCGCGAATATAGGCGTACTTGTCGAGGGCAGCCTCTTCGACGACCTTGTCGGCCGGCAGCAGGCTGGCGCGGACATCGACGAAGCGCAGGGCGACCATGCTGTTGCGGGCCGATACCCGCTCGACGCGCCACACCGGATCGACAAAGGAATCGACGCCGAAGCCCGCCGTATCGCGCACATTGCGTGGCCCGATGACCGGCCAGAACAGGTAGCCACCGCTGCCGACCCCCCACACCGCCAGGGTCTGGCCAAAATCTTCCTCATGCTTTTCCAGGCCCAGTTCGCTGGCCACATCGAACAAGCCGAAGATGCCGACGGTCGAGTTGACCAACAGGCGGCCGACATCGACGCCGGCATCGCTGAACTTGCCCTGCAGCGCGCTATTCACACCTATCCACAGATCGCCGACGTTGCCGAAGAAATTGCCAACCCCGGCCTTGACCGGCAGCGGCACGGCGTTGTCGTAGGCCTGGGCCACCGGTTTGGCGGCGTATTTGTCGATGGCCTCGTTCACCGCGAACATCGAACGATTGAAACCCTCGTAGGGATCGTGCGTATTCTCGTCGGCAAGTACATTGCCGGCACAAGCGAGCGCCACGAGACCCCCCAGGGCCCAGCGAAATCCTTTGCGCATCGGAGATAAGCCGAGACTTTTCGTCATTTCTTGTCCTGTCCGTCTGCTGCCTTGCTAAATAAAAACTGGCTGATCAATTTTTCCAGTACAACCGCCGACTGCGTCTTGGCGATGGTTTCGCCAGACTGCAGCATCTTCTCGTCGCCACCGGCATCGAACCCGACGTACTGCTCCCCGAGCAGGCCTGCCGTAAAGATGGAGGCAAACGTGTCTTTCGGGAAACGGTAACGGCCATCGATCGCCATGCTGACCACGGCCTCGTAGGTCTTGGGGTCGAACTGGATATCAGTGATCCGCCCAACCACCACACCGGCGCTTTTCACCGGCCCCCGCACCTTGAGACCACCAATGTTATCAAACTTGGCTTGCAGCACGTACGTTTCGGACAGATGGGCCGACGAAAGGTTGCCCACCTTGAGCGCCAGAAACAGAATGGCGACAATGCCGACGGCGACGAAAAAACCAACCCACAGGTCGAGAACGGTACGGTTCATGAAGTTCCCCGGAACATGAACGATGTCAGAATGAAATCGAGAGCCAGTACGGCCAGCACCGATGTCACCACGGTGCGTGTAATCGCCCGCGATACACCTTCGGCAGTCGGCACTGAATCGTAGCCTTCGAAAACGGCGATTAGCGAGACCGCGACACCGAAAACAAAACTTTTGACGATGCCATTCCAGACGTCGAATCGGAAATCGACACTGGACTGCATCTGCGACCAGTAGGAGCCATCGTCGACGCCGATGAAGACGACGCCGATCAGCCAGCCGCCCAGAACGCCCATCGCCGAAAAAATGGCCGCCAGCAGCGGCATCGAAATGACACCGCCCCAGAAGCGCGGCGCCACGACGCGGGCGATCGGATTCACCGCCATCATGTCCATCGCCTTGAGCTGTTCGGTGGCCTTCATCAGCCCGATCTCAGCCGTCACCGACGAACCGGCGCGCGACGCGAAAAAGATGGCGGCCAGCACCGGACCCAGTTCGCGGGTCAGCGACAGGGCGACCAGCGTCCCCAGGGCCTCGGTTGAACCGAAGCGCTGCAGGATTTCATAGCCTTGCAGGCCAAGCACCATGCCGACGAACAGGCCGGATACCAGGATGATCAGCAGCGACAGGACGCCGCTGAAATAAATCTCGCGCAACGTCAGGTGCAGGCGGCGGAAGGAGGCGCCGGAATACAGCAGCACCACCCAGAAGAAGCGGGCGGCGAAACCCAGCCGCCAGATGCGATCGACGGCGGAATGCCCCAGCTTGCGCAGCAATGCGACGGGATTAGCCACGCACCACCCCACCCAGGAATTCATCGCGCACCGAAGCGGCCGGATAATCGAAATGCACCGGCCCGTCGGCCTCGGCATAGACGAACTGGTGCACGAAGGGATCCTTCGAGGCACGGATCTCGTCCGGCGTTCCCTCGGCCACCACGCGCCCGCCGTTCATGAAATAGATGTAGTCGACGATGAGCAGGGACTCGTGGATGTCGTGGGTGACCATGATCGAGGTCGCCCCCAGCGCGTCGTTCAGCTTGCGGATCAACTGGCCGATCACTCCGAGTGCGATAGGGTCGAGGCCGGTGAAGGGCTCGTCGTACATGACCAGCATCGGATCGAGCGCCAGCGCCCGGGCTAAGGCGACGCGGCGGGCCATGCCGCCGGACAATTCCCCTGGCATTAATTTGTGCGCACCGCGCAATCCGACGGCTTCAAGCTTCATCAGCACCAAATCACGGATCATTTCCTCCGACAGATCGGTGTGTTCGCGCATGGGGAAAGCGACGTTGTCGAATACCGACATGTCGGTAAACAACGCGCCGAACTGGAACAGCATACCCATGCGGCGGCGCAGGTCGTACAGCGCCGCCTGCGACATTTCGCACACCTGATGCTTTTCGAGACGCACCCGCCCGCCGGTCGGCCGCAACTGGCCGCCGATGCAGCGCAGCAGCGTCGTCTTACCGCAACCCGAGCCGCCCATGATGGCCACCACCTTGCCGCGCGGGATCTTCATGTTGATCCCCTGCAGCACCGGTCGTCCGTCATAAGCGAAGTGTAGGTCCTCGATATCGACCAGGATGTCGTCGGACAAGATGCTTTCCCAAAACAAAAGTTTGTCGATTTTATCAGAATGCCCCGCCGTCGCCCGGAAACGACAGGGCTATAATCGGAAAAATTTCACATGGAATGTTGTGCCTTTGTCAGTTGCCAAGCCGCTCCTGCTGATTGTCGATGACGATCCCCTGATCAGCGAATCGCTCAGTTTCGCCTTTGCGCAGGAATACGACGTGCTGACCAGCCATTCCCGTTCGCATGCCGGCAGCCTGCTCAGGCAGCTGCGCAATCCGCCGCGCCTGGCGCTGGTCGATCTCGGCCTGCCGCCGTTGCCGCACCGCCCGGACGAAGGATTTGCCCTGATCGGCGACTTGCTGGCGCGCTACCCGGACCTCAAGATCATCGTCCTGTCTGGCCAGAGCGACGACGAGAATGCCCGCCACGCCCGTACGTTGGGCGCCGTCGAATTCGTCGCCAAACCTTGCGACCCGGCCCGACTGGCCGAATTGTTCCGGCATGTCCTGCGCTTTGACGCCCCATTGCCCGCCGAAGCGCCCCACGGCCTGATCGGCGAAAGCCTGCCCATGCAGCGCCTGCGCCTGCAACTCGGCCAGTACGCCAACCTCGCCTACCCGGTGCTGATCGAAGGCGAATCGGGCAGCGGCAAGGACATTGTCGCCAGCCATTACCTGCACCGGCTGACCGAGCGCCGCGACAAGCCTTTCCTGGCCCTGAACTGTGCAGCCATATCGCCCTCCCTGCTCGAACCGACCCTGTTCGGCTACGCCAAGGGCGCCTTCACCGGCGCCAACACGGCCAAGGCCGGCTATTTCGAGGATGCCGACAGCGGCACGCTGTTTCTCGACGAAATCGGCGAATTGCCGCTCGACCTGCAGCCCAAACTGCTGCGTGTCCTCGAAAACGGCGAATATCAACGGGTCGGCGAAACGCAGACCCGCATTTCAACGGCCCGCATCGTCACCGCGACCAACCGCGACCTGCGCCAGGAAATGAAGACCGGGCGTTTCCGGCCCGATCTGTACCATCGGCTGTCGGTGTTTACCGTCGCGGTGCCGCCCGTTCGCGACACGGGCCTCGACCGCCTGCTGCTGCTCGAGCACTTCCGCAAAACCTGCGCCGCCACTGCCCGAACCACTCCGTTCTCCCTGGCGCCCGACGCCCAGTCGCTGTGGCTGGACTACACCTTTCCCGGCAACGTTCGCGAACTGCGCAATATCGTCATCCGCCTCACGGCGCGCTATGCCGGCCACGCCGTGACGGCCGGCCAGCTGAGCGCCGAGCTCGATTACCCGGATAGCACAGCCCTTCCAGCCCCGGCCACCGCGCTGGACGCATCCCAACCGGAAGACGTCCGCCGGGCCGCCCGCCAGCATCTCGAACGCTCCCCGCATCTGAACCTCGACGCCACGCTCGACCTCTGGCAACGTGGCTACATCGAGGCTGCCATCGAGCTGAGCGGCGGCAACATGAGCGAGGCGGCGCGCCGCCTCGGCATCAACCGCACCACCCTGTACAACCGCATGGAAGGCTGGAACCGGCCATGAGCCTTTACCTCGAGCATTTCGGCATGCGCGAACCGCCGTTCCGCATCACGCCGCACACCGACTTCTTCTTCACCGGCGCCAACCGCGGCCCAACGCTCGATGCGCTGATTTACGCCATCACCCAGGACGAAGGCATCGTCAAGGTCACCGGCGAGGTGGGCAGTGGTAAGACCATGCTCTGCCGCATGCTGCTTGAACGCCTGCCCGGGAATGTCGAAACGCTGTATCTGGCCAACCCGTCGCTGTCGCGCCAGGAAATCCTCGGCGCCATCGCCGACGAACTGGGCATTCCGACCGACGGCAAGGCCACCCATTCGCTGACCCGCGCCCTGCAGGATGCACTGATCGAGCGCTACGCCCAGGGCAAGCGCGTCGTGCTGCTCATCGACGAGGCGCACGCGATGCCCGCCGAGTCGCTGGAAGAAATCCGCCTGCTGTCGAATCTGGAATCAAAAGCGACCAAGTTGCTGCAGATCGCCCTGTTCGCCCAACCGGAACTCGATGAACGCCTGGCGGCGACCGACATGCGCCAGCTGCGCGAGCGGATCACCCAGCATTTCAACCTGGCGCCGCTGAAACAAGCCGATGTCGCCGCTTACCTCGAATTCCGGTTGCGCACCGCCGGCTACCGTGGTCCCAATCCCTTTTCCGAGGCAGCGATCCGGATGATCACCCGGATTTCCGAAGGGCTGTCCCGGCGCATCAACATCATTGCCGACAAGGCCCTGCTCGCCGCCTACTCCAGCGGCAGCCACCAGGTGGACGAGGCGGAAGTACGGACCGCCGAACAGGATGCCCGCTTTGCCCCGCTGCAAGCGAAAACCGCCCTCAACCTCCAGCCCCTTCTGTGGGGCATCGCCGGCGCCGGCATTGCTGCCGTGCTGATTGCAATGGCGGTTACCCTGGGCCAACAGCCGGCAACGCCGACCGTTCCTGTCGTCGCGGCGCCGCCTCCACCGCCAACGCAAACCAGCCCATCGACAATCGGCAGCGCACCACCCGCCGCAACCGTCGCCGCGCCGGAAAAACTGCGTTTCGGGCCACTGACCCGCCAGCATCTCGCTCAATACGACGAGTGGATCAAGGATGCGCCACGCAACCATTACTTCATTCAACTGCTGGCCACCGACGCGTCGCACACCGGCGAGGTCGAAGGCTTCCTCGCCCGTACCATCAACGCCATCGAGCCGGCGCACATCCGGGTCTATCGCTCCAGCCTTTCCGGCCGCGACCGGGTCGGCGTGATCTATGGCGATTTTGACAGCCGGGAAGAGGCGGTTGCCGCCATGCAGGCACTGCCTGAATCGATCAAGACCATTCAACCCTTCCCGCGGCAGGTGAGCAAGCTGCACTAAGGGCACCCGAGCAAGCGCGCCGACGCCGGATTACGTGCTAGCATCGCGCGATAAGCAGACCTATATGCAATATGCAAATGAACTGTTCAGACAAGGCATGACCCGATGAAAATCGGCTTTACCGTTACCACGCTCGCCACCATCCTGGTTGCCGCCTGCTCGGCGCCCATGCCGCGCGAGCCGCTGAAGGGGCACCTGAACAACGAAAACACCCCGGCCGCGACCGCTGGCAGCATTCCGCCCCCAGTCCAGCAGACCCTGGCCTTACCCAAGCCACGCCCGACGCGCAAGGCCGAAACCTACAGCGTGGTGGTCAACAACGTGCCGGTCCGCGACCTGCTGTTCGCGCTGGCCCGCGACGCCAAGGTCAATGTCGACATCCACCCTGGCATCACCGGCAACGTCACGCTGAATGCCATCGACCAGACCCTGCCGCAACTGCTGACCCGCCTCGCCAAGCAGGTCGACATGCGCTTTGAACTGGACGGCCCGAACCTGGCCGTGATGCCCGATTCGCCTTTCCTGAAGCACTACAAGGTCGATTACGTGAACATGGCCCGCAACGTCACGGGCACGATATCGGCCAATACGCAGATTGCGACCGGCGTGCCGGGCGGCGTCACCGGCGCGCCGGCAGCGGGTGCGACGGGCGGCAACATTTCCAACACCCGCATCGAGAACGCCTCCAAGAACCAGTTCTGGGAGTCGCTCGAGAAAAACATCAAGGACATCCTGCGCGAAACCGACAAGGTCTTGCCTGAAGGGTCGAGCGAAACCAGCTACGAGCAGAACAACGAGCAGACGGCCAGCGGCGCTGCCGCCCTGCCGCAGACCGGCCGTCGCGCGGCGCAGTCCATCGCCAACGCCCTGCAGGCCAATCCGGCGCCGAGCTCGACCAGCCAGGCGGCCGGCACGACCGTGGTCCGCCACAGCACTTTCCGGGAAGCGGCTTCGGTGATCATGAATGCCGAAACCGGCGTCATCACGGTGCGCGCC
>DATGXM010000279.1:0-2350 GCA_035298985.1 Azonexus sp.
CTTCCGCGGCCAGCCAGTGCGTGGTTGCCGGTCGGCCGTCGAGCACGCCGGCTGCCGCCAGCACGAAGGCACCCAGGCACAGGCCGACCAGGCAGGCGCCGCGGTCGCGGGCGGCGCGCAGCGCTTCGAGCAGTTCCTCAGGGGGCAATTCGCCGGGGTCGCGCCAGCTGGGGATGATGATGGTATGCGCATCGCGCAAGCCTTCCAGACCGTGCGGCGCGAACAGCGTGTATCCCGCCGCGGTAGCGATGGGGCCCGCCTGTGGCGCGCAGATGCGCAGTTCGAAGCGCGGCACGCCGCCGGCACTGCGGTCGACGCCGAACACCTCGTGCGGAATCGACAGGTGGAAGGGGTTGATGCCGTCGAAGGCGATGACGGCGATGGTGCGGCAGGTCATAACAAACAGGCTAGTGCGTGGAATTGGCCCAATTGTATCGAAGATTGTCATTCTGGCCGCTGTCGCCTCGGGTCGGTAAGGTAAACAATGCAGCCAGCGCTGTCGCCGAGCGCAGTGTCCTTCGCCAATCCCACTCGCAGGAGTCTCAGATGCAAGCCCATCCCCGCCGTGCCCTCATCGTGATCGATGTGCAGAACGAATACGTCACTGGCAAGCTGCCGATCGAATATCCGGAAATCAGCCTGTCCCTTGCCAATATCGGCCGCGCCATGGATGCCGCCCGCGCCGCCGGCATCCCCATCGTCGTCGTCCAGAACAGCGCGCCGGCCGGGTCGCCCGTTTTCGCCAAGGGGTCGCCGGGGTGGGAACTGCATGCCGTGGTCAGCACCCGGCCCCATGACCACCATGTTGAGAAGACGCTGCCCAGCGCCTTCGCCGGCACCGGTCTGGGCGCCTGGCTACAGCAGCACGGGGTCGATACGATCACCGTCGTCGGCTACATGACTCACAACTGCAACGATTCGACGGTCAGGGACGCGCTGCATGCCGGCCTGGCGGTCGAATTCCTGGCCGATGCAGCCGGTGCGCTGCCCTACGAGAACCGGGCCGGCCGCGCCAGCGCCGAGGAAATCCATCGCGTCTTCACCGTGGTCATGCACTCGCGCTTCGCCGCGGTGGCGACGACCGGCGAATGGATAGACGCAGTGCACAGCGGCGAGATGCTGCCGCGCGACAACATCGTGGCCTCCAATCTGCGGGCGCGCGGCCTGCTCGCTGGCGGTGAATGATGGACCGGGAAAATCCGCCGGTCCGCCTGCGCCCGCTCCTGCCGGCGGATAAGGTGGCCCTTGCCGGCTGGCCGCCTTATCCCGACGCCTTCGCCGACCTCGATTACGCCTTGCGCCCGGGCGGCTGGCTCGATGAATTCCACGGCCGGCCGCAGACCTGGCTTTATGCCGCCGAACAGGGCGGAGGGTTGGTCGCTTTCAGCATCCTCGCCACGACGGCGCCCGGCGAAGCCGAATTCCGCATCGCCCTGCATCCGAAACAAAGCGGCCACGGCCTGGGCGCGCTGGTCGCCGCCCTAACCCTGGACGAAGCCTACGCCCGCCTCGGCCTGCGGCGCCTCCACTTGATCGTACGGCAAAACAATCCGCGGGCGATCCGCTTGTACCAGCGTCTGGGCTTCGCGCAGCGCGGTGAATGCCGCCAGATGATCAATGGCCGGGCGGTGGATTTCTTCCGGATGGACTTGCCTGGCGGTCACTGGCGCAGCCAGTGAAGTCTGCGTTATCGAGCAATAGGCCGGGCCCGACTTGGGGCTGGCGGCCTGCCTTTGCTATCCTTTCGCCCGGGTTTGAGCGGAACGACGGATACGATGGCGCAGAAAACGACTTACTACGATTTGCTGGGGGTGGCGCCGGAGGCCGATCTGGAAGCGATCAGCGCGGCCTACCTGCGGCTTTCCCGGGAAATCGCCGGCAGCGAGGAGGCCGAGGACGCGGTTCGGCTGCAAGTGATCAAGCGTGCCTTCGACGTGCTTTCCGACCCGCCGCGCCGGGCCGACTACGACGCTGGGCTGCGTGCCCAGCCCAGCCTGACTTTCCGGACCGAAATGCCGGGCGAGGTCGAGGCCATGCTCGGGCGCTCGAAGCGCAACCCGGTGCGCATGCTGCTGACCATCATCGCCACGCTGATGATCGTCGGCCTCGTGCTGCAGGTCGGCGTCATGTTCAACGCCTACAAGCGGGTCAACGACACGACGGGCGGCAACCCGGCCGCGTCGGCAGCGGCGGACAAGGTCTATCTGCAAGATTTTTACCAGACCTACGGCATCCGCGCCGCCAGCCGCGAGGAAGCGGAATTGCTGCTGGCCGACATGCGGCGCAAGGAAGCGGCCAGCCGCGAAGCCGACAACCAGCGCCGCCTGCAAGAAGAGCAGGAGCGCAACCA
>DATGXM010000280.1:0-1507 GCA_035298985.1 Azonexus sp.
GATCGGCGCCATTGAGACGCTGCAGGACGTGACCGAGCGCCGGCGTGCCGAGGAGGCCCTGCGCGACGGCGAAGAGCGCTACCGACTGCTCAGTCAGACCGATTCGCTGACTGGCTTGTATAACTCGCGCCACCTGCAGGAGCAGCTGCCGGCGGAAATCGGGCGGGTGCGGCGTTATGGCCGACCTTTGTCCCTGCTGGTCCTCGACTGCGACCGTTTCAAGGCGGTGAATGACCGGTACGGACATCTCGGCGGCGACCGGGTGCTGCAGAATCTGGCCCACTCCATCACCCAGTGCCTGCGTACTTCGGATGTCGCCTTCCGTTACGGCGGCGAGGAATTCGTCGTCATGCTGCCGGAGACCGATGCGAATTCCGCTCTGGCCATTGCCGAACGTCTGCGTCTGCTATTTGGCGGCCTGAAGACGGTGGCGCCATCCGGAGAAACGATACAGTGCACGGTCAGCATCGGGGTGGCGGTCTGTCGGCCGGAAGATGAAGAGTGGTCGCTGATCCGGCGTGCCGACGAAGCCTGCTACCGGGCCAAGCAGGGCGGCCGCAACCGGGTGGTTCTGGCCGACTCCGGCGGTTAGGAAGGGCGGGCCGGGGTCTGCCTGAGCAAGACCTTCTGTCGCCGCTCGCTGACGGCATCGAGGTTGCGGGCACGGAGCTGGCCGCAGCCGCCATCGACATCCTGACCAGCCGAATTGCGCACCGTGGTGCGGATGCCGCGGGCGTGCAGATAGCGGGTCAGCGCCGTTACCCGCTCCACGCTCGGTCGCCGGTAGTCCAGTGCGGCGGTGGTGTTGTACGGAATGAGGTTCATCAGCGCGTACTTGCCGGTCAGCAGGCGGACGATGCCGTCCATCTCTGCCTCGCTGTCATTGACGCCGTCGATCAGGGTCCATTGATACTGGATCGGATAGCCGGTGGTCCGGGCGTAGGTTTCCGCCAACTCGACCAGTTCGGCTGGCGCGATGGGCGGTGCCTTGGGCAGCAGTTCGGCCCGCAGTTCGGGGCGGGTGGTGTGCAGCGAAATGGCCAGGGCGGGGCGGACCCGTTCCTGCGGCAGGCGTTCGAAGACGCGATAATCGCCGACGGTCGAGAAGACCAGGTTCTTGTGCCCGATGCCGCCATAGGTGCCCAGCGTATCGATGGTTTCGAGCACGTTGTCCATGTTGTGCGACGGTTCGCCCATGCCCATGAAGACGACCCGGCTGATCTTGCGCCGGCGGCGCGCAAGAACGACCTGGGCGAGCATTTCGCCGCTGTCGACCTGGCGCAGCAGGCCGTCGCGGCCGGTCATGCAGAACTTGCAGCCGACTGCACAGCCGACCTGGGTCGAGATGCACAGGCCGTCGCGCGGCAGCAGGACGCTCTCGACCAGTTGGCCGTCGGCCAGTTCGACCAGCAGGCGGGAGCCGTCTTCGCCGGCGTGTTCGGAACGCAGCCGGGCCAGGTTGGCGAGTTCGAGTTCCAGACCGGGGAGGGCGTTGCGCAGGGCGAGG
>DATGXM010000281.1:0-5466 GCA_035298985.1 Azonexus sp.
GAAACCCAATGTTCACGACCCCCGAGCAATTCGCCGCCGCCAACAAGGCCACCGTTGATTCCCTGCTGTCGCTGGCCAACACCGCCCTGGCTTCCGCCGAGCGCATCGCTGCCCTGAACCTGAACACCGCCCGTTCGGTGATCGAAGACTCCGTCTCCGGCGCCAAGGCCCTGATGGCCGCCAAGGACGTCCAGGAAGCCCTGTCCATCCAGGCTTCGCTGGCCCAGCCGAACGTCGAGAAGGCCGTTGCCTATTCGCGCAGCGTCTACGAAATCTCCGCCCAAACCCAGGAAGAACTGGCCAAGATGGCTGAAGCCCAGTTCGGCGACTTCCAGAAGACCGTTGCCGGCCTGCTGGACAAGGCTGCCAAGTCCGCTCCGGCCGGCTCCGACGTTGCCGTCGCCGCCGTCAAGAGCGCCATCGCCGCCGCCAACTCGGCCTTCGACAACATGAACAAGGCTGCCAAGCAAGTGGCCGAAATCACCGAAGCCAACGTTGCTGCCGCCACCAACGCGACCGTCAAGGCCGTCGGCGCTGCTGCCAAGGGCAAGAAGTAACCTGCTTTAAGTGAAAACCCCCGCTGCGGCGGGGGTTTGTCGTTTCATCCGCACCACCAAATCAAAACTGGAGAAGATGATGAGCAACCCGAATTTCGAACAACTGACCGCCGCCCAAAAAGCCAACGCCGAAGTCATGATGGCCCTGATGCGTACCGCCTTCAACGGCGTCGAGCGCCTGACCGCCCTGAACATGGCTGCTTCCCGCGAGTTCTTCAACAACACGGTTGCCAGTGCGCAGCAACTGCTGTCGGCCAAGGACGCCAACACCGTCGCCAAGCTGAACTCCGAACTGGCCCAGCCGAACATCGACAAGCTGGTCAGCTACTCGCGCAGCGTCTATGACCTGG
Source organism: Azonexus sp. (assembly GCA_035298985.1). Taxonomy (GTDB): domain Bacteria; phylum Pseudomonadota; class Gammaproteobacteria; order Burkholderiales; family Rhodocyclaceae; genus Azonexus. Next base: position 908 of record DATGXM010000281.1, read on the forward strand.
TTTCCGAAATGCAGCAGGAAATCACCTCGGTCATGGAAGCCCAGTACAGCACCTTCACCAAGAATGCCGAATCCGTCGTTGCCAAGGCCAAGGCCTCCGCTCCGGTCGGTGGCGACGTTTTCGCCGCCACGATGCAGTCCATGCTCGGCGCCTCGACCAAGGCTTTCGACCAGATGACCTCGATGGCCAAGCAGCTGTCCGACATCACCGAAGCCAACCTGCAAGCCGCCAGCACCGCGGTTGCCGCTCCGGCCAAGAAGAGCGCGACCGCCGCTGCCGCCAAGAAAGTCGCCAAGTAAACCGGCGCTTCAGGCCCACAAAAAACCCGCGATTGTCGCGGGTTTTTTTACGTTCTCTTTACGTCCTCAATTCGCTCCGGCTACGGCCGCCACACCCAGTTGATGCCGCGCTTGTCGATTTCGATGCGGATTTCCTCCATCGCCCGGTCGACCAGTTCGGGCGCACCTTCGACGCCGAGTTCCAGATGCCGGCGCTCCTTGCCGACCAGCGACGGCAGCGAGAACAGGCGCAACCCCGGATAGTCGGCGACGATGCGTTCCATCAGATCGAGCAGCGCACTCTCGTAGGCGTCCGGCCCGGTCAGCAGGAAGGCCTTTTCCACGGTGTCCGCCACCGGCAGGAATTCATCCCGGTAGAAGGTATCGAGCGCCCATTCGAGCATCGGGTGCGCCATTTGCGGAAAACCCGGCACGAAGTAGTGATCGTGGACCATGAAGCCGGCGATCCGGTTGAACGGGTTGGGGATCATCCGTACTCCGGCCGGGAAGGTGACCAGCAGTTTGCGCTGGTCGCTGATTTCCTCGCCGGCGAAACGGATCTTCAGTTCCTCGAAAGCCTCAGGATGCAGTTCCAATCCGACACCGAGCGCCGCCGCGACCGCCTGCCGGGTATGGTCGTCCGGCGTGTTGCCGATGCCGCCGCAGGAAAACACCACGTCGCCAGCCGCCATCGTCCGCTTGAAGGTCTCGGCCAGGCGTTGGCGATCGTCACCCAGGTATTCGACCCAACTCAGGCGCAAACCGCGCGCCGCGAGCAGTTCGGCTATTTTGGCGAAATGCTTGTCCTGGCGCTTTCCTGAAAGAATTTCGTTGCCGATGATGACTGCGCCAAAAGTACGACTCATACCCGTTCTCCCTCGATGGTAACCACTGCACCGCCGCGCGACCGACGCAGCGCTTCCAGCCCGTAATGGACGAATGATAGCGCCGCCAATGCCGGCACCAGCAGGCCTACCAACGGCACGTGGGCAAGCAGCGCCATGGTCAGGCCGAGCATGAACAGGGGCGTCTTGTCCTGCTGGCGAATGGCCGCCCATTCCGCTGCCGTGGCGTGCATCGACAAGGCGTCGTAGGCAAAGGTCCGGCGATTGAGCCAGCCCATCAGCAGGAGTGGCATGAGGAGTGAAAAACCCGGAATCAGCCACAGCGGGATGGTAAGCACCCAGCCGACGACGAAATCACCGCGGCCAGCAGGCTATTGACCGTCGCCGCGACGAAACTGTCCTTGCCCATGGCCGCCACGTCGCGATACTCGGTAGTCGACAGGTGCTTCAGCATCAGCGGCATGATGACGATGGCCGCGAGCAGCGAGGCGCTCAGGTAGGCGACCGCGAAAATCGCCAGCCAGCCGCCCAGATACGCCAAAAGATGGGCCAGCCAGACCAGCCCCCAGCCGACGAGCAGGGTCATTGGCGGGTAATCCATCATGTGCTGAACGACGGTGCCGAGCGCCCAGAGCGCCAGTCCGATGCTGAGCAGCAGGGAGAACAGGGCCGGGGTCAGGACATAGAGCCAGACCTTGCCGTCCTTCAGGTTGGCGAAGGTCCGCGCCAAGGCGAGCATCACGTCAGCCATTCCTGATTCCCTCCCATTGCTTTTGCAGGCGCTTGGTGGAAACCGGCACCGGCGTCCGCAATTCCTGCGCATACAGCCCGACGCGCAACTCTTCGAGCAGCCAGCGGAACTGCTCGATCTGCGGATCGATAGCGCCCATCTTGGCTAGTTGAATCGCGCGGCGTTCGTAATTGGTCCATAGCGGGCCGTATTCGGCCATCAGGGTCGCATCGCGACTGGGGTTGGCCTTGAGTTTGTCGAGGCGGATGACAATGGCCTTCAAATAGCGCGGATAGTGCTGCAGGCGCTCGAACGGCGTATCGACGACGAAATTCTTGCCCATCAGGCGCTTGAGCTGTGCCTCGATGTCGGCGACCACCGCCGCTTGCGCCTTGAAGGCTGGCAGCTTCTTGGTCACTGCCTGCCATTCGGTCAACACGGTACCGACCAGGCGGCAAACCTCCTGCATGATCAGCCCGAGCCGCGCCTTGGCTTCGCCGCAGCGCGCCTTGAACCCATCCTGCGTAGTCGGCAGCGGCTCGATCAGGCAGGCGCGTTCGAACGTCAGGTCCACGATCTGCCGCTTCAGTTCATCCGTAGTCCCCAGCGCCATGTACTGCATGCCCATCTGTGTCAGGCCGGGAACGTTCTTGTCGAAGTATTTCACCTGTTCCTTGAACTGCAGCATGAATAACCGGGCCAGCCCCTTGCGGTGCGTCTCGGCGGCCTCCTCTGCGGAATCGAAGACCTTCAGGCTGACCGTCTCGCCGTCGTCATTGAGCGCCGGGTAGCCGATCACTGTCTGCTTGCCGACCGGCACCTCCATCAATTCCGGCAATTCGCCGAAGGTCCAGTCGGTCAGCTGGGTGTATTCGGACGGCGTTTCATGCAGGTCGGCGAATTCCTCCTTGGCCTCCTTGCCCCACTCGGCGCGCAAGGCGACCAGGCTGCGGTTCATGTCCAGCTGGCGGCCGTGTTCGTCGATCAGCTTGTAGTTCATCGAGAAATGCGGCGGCAACGCGTCGGGACGGAAGGCATCGGGCGTCACCGCCCAGCCGCGGGCATTCAGGCCGTGGGCTTCGAGGATGTAGTCGATCAGCGGCGGGATCAGCCCGGCGTTCATCTTCTTGTCGTTGCCGGCGGTGGCGGCGATGAATTCGTCGACGAACTCCGGCACCGGCACCAGCTTGGCGCGGATTTTCTGCGGCAGCGTCTTGATCAGCTGCACCAGCTTTTCCTTGAGCAAGCCCGGCACCAGCCATTCCATGCGCGCCGCCGGAATCTGGTTGAGCTGCGCCAGCGGCAGGGTCAGCGTCACGCCGTCGCGCGGCGAACCCGGTTCGAAGTGGTAGGTGAGCCCGTACTCGACACCACCGACCTTCAGGTGATGCGGGAAGGCCTCGGTGGTCACGCCCGCCGCCGAGTGGCGCATCAGGTCGTCCTTGGCGAGGAAGAGCAGCTTGGGATTGTCCTGTTCAGCCGTCTTGCGCCAATGGTCGAAGGTGGCGCCGTTGTGGATGCCTTCGGGAATCAGATGGTCGTAGAAGGCGAAAATCAGCTCATCGTCGACCAGCACGTCCTGCCGGCGCTGCTTGTGCTCGATCTTCTCGATGTCGCGGATCTGCTTCTGGTTATGCTGGAAGAAGGGCCAGCGCTTGGCGAAGCTCTCGTCGATTTCCTCGGCGACCAGCGCCTGGCGGATGAAAATCTCGCGCGCGTCGGCCGGCGCCAGCGGGCCGTAATGGATGCGCCGTTTCGGGTTGATGACGATGCCGTACAGCGTCGTCCGCTCCCAGCCGGCGACCTGCATCGCCTTCTTTTCCCAGTGCGGGTCGAAATACTGGCGCTTGATGAGGTGAGCGCCCACTTTCTCGATCCAGGCATCCTCGATGCGCGCCACGCAGCGGCCGAACAGCCGCGTCGTCTCGGTGATCTCGGCCGCCATGATCCACTTGCCGCCCTTTTTCTGCAGCGGCGACGAGGGGTGGATCAGGTAGCGGATGCCGCGCGCCCCGAGGTAGTAGCCGGACTCGTCCGACTTGCAGCCGATGTTGCCGAGCAATCCGGACAGCAGCGCCATATGGATGGCGTCGTAGGTGCCGGGAATCTCGTTTTCCTTCCAGCCCAGTTCGGTGACCATGGCGTGCAGCTGGCCATGCACCTCGCGCCATTCGCGCAGGCGCAGGTAGGACAGGAAGTGGGCGTGGCAGGTATCGACCAGCGATTTGTTCGATTTCTTGTGGTCGACGGCGTTCTTGAACCATTGCCACAGCTTGACCCAGCTGAGGAATTCGGACTTCTCGTCGGCGAACAGCTTGTGCTTCTCGTCGGCGGCCTGCTGGCGCTCCTGCGGCCGTTCGCGCGGGTCCTGTGTCGATAGCCCGGCGGCGATGATCAGCACTTCTCTCAGGCAGCCCAGATCGCGGGCGGCGACCAGCATGCGGCCGATGCGCGGATCGAGCGGCAGCTTGGCCAGCGCTTCGCCGACCTTGGTCAGGCGATTTTCGTCGTCGAGCGCGCCCAGTTCCTGCAGCAGCGCGTAGCCATCATTGATCGCCTTGGCCGGCGGCGGCTCGATGAAGGGGAAGGTTTCGACGTCGGTCAGGCGCAGCGACTTCATGCGCAGGATGACGCCGGCCAGCGAGCTGCGCAGGATTTCCGGGTCGGTAAAGCGGTCACGCCCGGCGAAGTCCTTCTCGTCATACA
>DATGXM010000282.1:0-2437 GCA_035298985.1 Azonexus sp.
CGAAGAACAAGCCGACCGAGCCGGTGCCGCGCTTCTGGATGAAGAAAAGCCCGGTCAGGATGATCAGCGTAATCGGGATGACGTAGGGCTTGAGGGTCGGCGTCACCAGTTCCATCCCCTCGACGGCGGAGAGCACCGAAATCGCCGGCGTGATCATGCTGTCGCCGTAGAACAGCGCGGCGGCAAAAATGCCGAGCAAGGTGATCACCCAGGCCAGCCGCGGATTCCTGGCGCGCTCGGTGACCAGCGCGAGCAAGGCCAGCGAACCGCCCTCGCCGCGGTTGTCGGCGCGCATGATGATCAGCACGTATTTCAGCGAAACCAGCAGCACGATGGACCAGAACACCATCGACAGGATGCCGAGGATGTTTTCCGGGGTCACCGGTATCGGATGATGGCCGTTGAAGATTTCCTTCAACGCGTAAAGCGGGCTGGTGCCGATGTCGCCAAAAACGACGCCGATGGCGCCCAGTGTCAGCGTGGACAAGGCCTGACGTGACTGCATGATTCCCCCAGGGGCGGCTAAGGATGCGCCCGATCATTTTCAAGCTGCCGGCAATCTAGCACGCCGGCCTGACGGGAACCAGCCGGCAGGTCAAAACAAAAAGGCGGCTGGCGCCGCCTTGATGAGGAATATCGGTAATTCCTTGTCCGGAATGCTCCGGGCTATTTCAGCAAGCCGAGCCGCGCCGCCAGCCAGCGCGTCGTCGTCGCCTGCACCAGGATGGTGAGCAGGATGGCCATGAAGGTCACCGAGGAAATCATCGGCCCCAACTGCAGCAAGGCCTGACCGGTCGCCTGCGCGGTTGCATCGGCGCTGGCCGCCAGATCCCGGCCGCGCGAGGTCAGCGCGGCGCTGAGAAAGCCCGCCAGGGCGGCCGGAATGACGCCGGTTTCCCGTGTCCAGAACATGAACAGCAGGTCCTCCTTGACCCAGCCGGCACGACGGTCGGGCAGACAGCTGGCCAGCACGGTCGCCGGGCGGGCAACCAGCATGAAGACGGCAACCACGCCCAGGGCGGGCAGCCAGTATTTGCCCAGCACGGCGAAATCGACCTGCGAACCGAGCAGCAGGAAGATGCACATGCGTAGCATCAGTGCCGCATGCGCCAGGAAACTGTGCATTTCGTGCAGGTCGCCATCCGGCACCTCGCAGCCCAGGGCGTCGGCATTGCCGAACACCAGGCCGCAGCAGAAAACCGCCATGAACCCGCTGGCCGCCTCGATATGCATGCCGGCCAGTTGCCCGATGGCGACCACGCCGTCGGTAGCAACCAGATAGGAGCCGGCGATCAGCAGCGGCAAGAGCACCGGTTCCGAGCCTTTCAGCCAGTCGAAACGCGATACGCCGTAGGCTGCGGCATAGGCCAGCAGCGTCCCGATCAACGCCCCGCCGAAGGCTTGCCAGAGCAGACCGCCCAGCGCGCCGCCCCAGGAAAATTCACCGCTGCTACCCATCACGATGCCGAGCACCGAAAAAGTCAGGATGGCGCCCGTCGCGTCGTTGAACGCCGACTCGGTGACCACCGTCTGCTGGACATGATCGCGAATGGGAACCTGGCGGAATACCGGCACCAGCGTGGCCGGATCGGTGGAGGCGATGACGGCGGCAAGGAGCAGCGCGTACAGCCAGTCCAGCCCGAGCAGATAATGCGTGGCGACGGCGGTGATCAGCGCGGTGACCACGACGCCCAGCGTTGCCAGATTGACCACCGAAACGATGACCCGCTTCAGCACCTTGAACTGGATCGACATGCCGCCTTCGAACAATAGCGTCGCCGCACCGAATACGAGCAGCAGCTGGTTGATGGTCGAATCCGGATGCACCGAGAACACGCCGAGGATAGCTGGGCCAAGGACGATGCCGAGCAGCAGGTAGATCGCGATATCCGGAATCTTCAGCTTCCATGTGGCCCACAAGGCGACAAGGCCGCCCAACAGCAGGAACATCATGGTTTTCAGGATCAACATGGCGTGAACCACGCCTTCGCTACCTTCCATCGGGTCATCCTTCGCTATGCAGAGTGGGCGGAAGAATAGCCAGCCAAGCGCAGAATGTCGATTAGGGAAAATCTCCCCTGGCCAGCGCACGATGAACCACGGCACGACCGCCAAAGGAAACGAGCGAGCCACTTCAGCATAAAACTGCGAAAAAAATGTCTTCTCGCAACAGGATTGGTTATAATGCGCCCCCTTTCGCGTCCTTAGCTCAGTTGGTAGAGCGTCGCCCTTACAAGGCGAATGTCGGCGGTTCGACCCCGTCAGGACGCACCAAATTCTCAGCTATCGTGTGCCACGGTAGCCCAAAGAACCCCGCCAGTATGGTAATGCCGTTCAGTTAACGCTGAACGGCATTTTTTGTTTTGTGCGCAAGTGCTTGTAAACATTAGTAAAGGCTGTTAGCGTTGGGCTCAATGCTTTCGAGCCCACTGCAAGC
>DATGXM010000283.1:0-9949 GCA_035298985.1 Azonexus sp.
CATCCTTGCTGTCGGCCGGCGAGGCGGCGCCGAGCGCCTTCAGCGTATCGGCCATGCTCTTGGCGTCGAAGGCGGCCTTGTTCCAGTCGGCCAGGGCGATGCCCGGGGTGATGATGCCGGCAGCGGCCAGCATGCCGAGCAGGGCGGCGCCGGTGCCAGATTTGAGTACGGTGCGACGTTGTTTGTTCATGACTTCTCCTCTCTAGAAATGGGAATTACTTGCCGCCGGCCAGAATCCAGCGGACCAGCGTTTTCAGGTCGTCGTCCTTGACGTGCGGGTTGGGCGGCATGGGGACCGACCCCCAGACGCCTTGGCCGCCAGCCTTGACCTTGGCGATCAGGCGGGATTCGGCGTCGGGCTGCCCTTGGTAGCGGGCCAGAACTTCGTGGTAGCCGGGGCCGACGATCTTGCTCTTTATGCCGTGGCAGGCCATGCAGCCGCTCTTGGTGGCCAGTTCCAGTGTGCCGGCGTCAGCTGCTTTCTTGGCCGCTTCCGGGCCGAGCGTGCGGGTACCGCGGATCGGGCCGAAATTGCGGTTCTGGTCGGCCAGTTCGCCGTGGGCGGTACGGGCGTATTCGGGCAGGGTCGAGCCGATCTGCACTTCCGGCTTGCAGTTCTTCATGCAGGCGACGTTCTTGACGTCGGGCACGCCGCCGTTGCCGATGCCGCCCTTCCTGGCCGAGGCGCCCGGCCACAGGCCGTGGTCGGTGGTCATGCCGTTGCGGTTGGGGAGCCGCTTCTGCACGTCGGCGATGTTCTTGTCGGATAGTTCGAAGTCGGCGGGCACGATCTCCTGCAGATTGAGCAGGTAGGCGAGGATGGCATACACGTCGTCCGGCTTCAGCGACTTGGGCGCCGTCCACGGCATGGCGCGCTGGATGTAGTCGAACACCGTCGAAATGGTCGCCACCTTGGTGAAGGTCGTGCGCTGCGGCAGTTCGCCCGAGGACAGGCCGCGAACCCGGCCGTTCTTGATGTCGTCCTGCGTCGTGCCGCCGGCCAGCGGCGTGAAGACCTCGTTCGACTCGCCGAAGGAGCCGTGGCAGGACGCACACTTCGCTTCGAACAACTCGTTGCCGCGTTCGACATTGCCCTTGCCCGTGGGCAGGCCCTTGAAATCCGGGCGGACATCGATGTCCCAGGCCTTCACTTCGGCCGGGGTAGCCGGGCGGCCGACACCGCTGAAGTTGTCGAAGGCGGATGCAGTGCCGAGCAAGCCAAAGCCGAGAGCTGCGGCCAATATCGATTTACAGAACCTGGACATTGGTGACCTCCCCGCTTTCGACGACCTTCCAGGACTGGATCGAATTGTTGTGATAGATGGACTTTGTGCCGCGAACCTTGCGCAACTGGCCGTAGCTCGGCTGCACGTAGCCGGTTTCGTCCATGGCGCGCGACTGCAGGATGGCCGGCTTGCCGTCCCATACCCAGTTGATGTTGAAGCGGGTCAGCGCCTTGTTCTGGACCGGGCCTTCGAGGCGGGCAGTTTGCCAATTGAGGCCCCCGTCGAAGGAGACATCGACCTGCTTGATGCGGCCGCGGCCCGACCAGGCCAGGCCGGAAACGTTGAAGAAACCCTTGGCGACCAGCGTCTGGCCGCCCGACGGCGTGGTGATCACCGACTTGGCTTCCTGGATCGAGCTGTACTGGCGATGCAGGCCGTTGGGCAGCAGGTCGATGTAGTGCACCGCCTCGTCCTTGGTGGCGTAGGGCATGTCGCCGACTTCGATGCGGCGCAGCCACTTGACCCAGGACACGCCCTGCACGCCGGGCACCACCAGGCGCAGCGGGTAGCCATTTTCCGGACGCAGCATTTCGCCGTTCTGGCCGTAGGCGACGAAAACCTCGCCGGATTCGACCATTTCCATCGGGATGGTGCGCGTCATCGACGAGCCGTCGGCGCCCTCGGCCAGCACGTAGCGGGCCTTCTTGTAATCGACGCCGCAGTCTTCAAGCAGGGTCTTCAGCGGCACGCCGGTGAATTCCGAACAGGACAGCATGCCGTGCGTGTATTGCACGGTCGGTACCGCGACATTGCCCCATTCCAGGCCGGTGTTGGCGCCGCACTCGATGAAATGGATGCGCGACACCGAGGGCAGGCGCATCAATTCGTCCATGGTGTAAACCTTGGGCTTCCTGAGCAGCGAGTCGTCGGAAGCGTTGATCATCAGCCGATGGCGGGTCGGATCGACGTCCTGCCAGCCCTGGTGATGGCGCTCGAAATGCAGGCCGGACGGCGTGATGATGCCGAACAGCCCCTGCAGCGGCGCAAACGACACCGAGGCGCCGCCGACGCGGGCGAGGCCGGGCGATTCGCGGCGCACCAGCTGGCTCTCGAATTTCGACGGCATGCCATACGGGTTGGTCGCCACCGGCTGGCCGAGCGAGGTGCTCCAGGCCGGCAGGTTCAGGATATCGGGATCGCCTTCGCTGGCCCGCGCCGCGAGCGGTGCCGCCATGGCGGCGCTGGCGGCCAGGAAACTCTTGCGCAGGAAGTCGCGGCGCCCGGCGGCGACGGCCTTTATCTGCTCTTCCGCCAGGAAGTTCTCCGGCGCGGGTCGCAAGCGCCCCGGTTGTTTTGTGTAGTCACGCATGTGGAAACACCCCTCCAGTTTTTGAGTCTTGACTGCGAATTACTTGCCGACACCCAACTCGTCGCCCAGGTCACGGCTCGCCACCGTGATGCTGACCGTCCGGCAGATATCGACGAAATTGGGATCGACGACCCGGTAATAGACCGTGCTGCCTTCGCGCCGCCGCTCGACCACGCCGGCGTGGTACAGGATGTTCAGGTGGCGCGAGATGTTGGCCTGGGTCAGGCCGATCTTTTCCACCACTTCATGCACCGCACGCTCCTCCGCGCACAGGCAGGAGAGGATGCGCAAACGCGTCGGATCGGCCAGCAATCCGAAGTAGCGCGCCACCTGCTCGAAGACCTGCAAAGTTTCGTCCATGCCGTTGTTTTGATTTCGATCAAGAATTAATGTATAACTGAGTACTTATATAGTCAACTGCTAATATTGTTGCGACGCAGCATGCTTTTCGTGTCAAAGCCCGCGAAGCTTTGTACGATGCTGCTTCCGGCGAATAAAAATGCTTCGGCTATATGACAAACAATCACACGAGGAAGGAGATGTCCCGATGAAACTGTTCGCACCCCTGGCCGCAGCCTGTTTGCTGGCGACTGCCGCGACGGCCAACGCCGCTGATCCCAATCTTGGCCGCAACCTGGCCGCCACCTGCGCCAACTGCCATGGCACCAACGGCCAGGCGATCAAGGGCTCCGGCATGGACGCGCTGGCCGGCATGGAAAAGGCCAAGCTGCTGCAGAAACTGGCCGACTTCAAGAGCGGCGACAAGCCCGCCACGATCATGCATCAGATCAGCAAGGGCTATACCGACGCCCAGCTCGACCTGATCGCCACCTATTTCGCCGCGCAAAAATAAGGGAGACCGCCATGATGCTGATGAAAAGACGTGATTTCCTGAAAGTCGGTGCCGCAGCCGGGGCAATGGCCTCGTTGTACGGCTGTGCCGGCGGCGGCAAGGCCAGCGGCCATGTCGTGGTGGTCGGCGGCGGCTACGGCGGCGCCACGGTCGCCAAGTACCTGCGCATGTGGAGCGAAGGCGGCGTCCAGGTGACGCTGGTCGAGCGCAACCCGACCTTCATTTCCTGCCCGATTTCCAACCTGGTCATCGGCGGCCTGAAGACCATGGAAGACATCACGGTCAGCTACGAGGGGCTGCGCAGCAAATGGGGCGTGCGCGTCATCCAGGACGACGTGGTGGCGGTCGATGCCGCCAGGAAAACGATAGCCCTGAAGGGCGGCAGCGCCCTGAGCTACGACCGACTGGTGCTGTCGCCGGGCGTCGATTTCATGTGGGACGAAATCCCTGGCCTGCAGGGCGCCGAAGCCCAGGGCAAGGTGCTGCACGCCTGGAAGGCCGGCGCGCAGACCGTCGCCCTGCGCCAGCAGCTCGAAAGCATGAAGGACGGCGGCGTCTACGCCATCTCCATCCCCAAGGCGCCGTACCGCTGCCCGCCCGGACCCTACGAGCGGGCCTGCCTGGTCGCCGACTACTTCAAGCGCAACAAGCCGAAGTCCAAGGTCGTCATCCTCGACGCCAACGAGGACGTGGTGTCGAAGAAGCCGCTGTTCACCAAGGCCTGGGCCGATCTGTACAAGGGCATCGTCGAGTACCGCAACAACAGCGAGGTCAAGGACGTCGAGGCCGGCAGCCATACCGCCATACTCGAATTCGACAAGTTCAAGGCCGACGTGCTCAACGTCATCCCGCCACACCGCGCCGGCGACATCGCCGCCAAGTCGGGCCTCAAGCTGATCAACAACCGCTGGGTGGACGTCAATTGGCTGTCGATGGAATCGACCAGCACGCCGGGCATCCATGTCCTGGGCGATGCCATCTTCCCGGCGCCGACCATGCCCAAGTCCGGCCACATGGCCAACCAGCACGGCAAGCTGGCCGCGGCGGCGATCCTCAATCAGCTCTCCGGGCTGGAGCCGAATCCGGAACCGGTGCTGATGAATACCTGCTACAGCTTCGTCGATTCGAAGAACGTCATCCACGTCTCTTCGGTGCACCAGTACGACGCCGCGACCAAGACCGTACAGCCGGTCAAGGGCGCCGGCGGCGTCTCGGCGGCGCGCAACGAGCTGGAAGGCAAGGTGGCCCTGGGCTGGGCCAAGAACATCTGGGCCGACATGCTGGCCTGAGCGTTTTCCGCATCATCTTCTAAGGCCGCGCCAGCGGCCTTTTTCTTTTCGGCACGCCTCATGCTTGCTGGATAGCCGTCTCCATTTCCCATTTTGGCGGTGACGATCATGATGACCGGTGAAATCCTCGTCCTGCTCGGCGGGGCGGCTGTTTTGCCCTATCTCGGCGAAGCGTTGTGGAGCTGGCTGCAGGGGCGTCGCCGGCACCGCTGAGGTGCGCCCTGGCATAAGTGGGCCCCGCTGTGGAACGGTGGCCGAAAAAAAAGGCCGCCCCGCGGCGGCCTGCGATGCGGCGCCGGCGTTCAGTCCAGCGTCGCGATGTATTCGGCGACGGCGTGCGTTTCCAGTTCGCTCAGCTTGGACGCGATGGTATGCATCACCGCGTTGTCGTTGGTCCGCTCGCGCTTGTTGAACTGCTTGAGCTGGTCCTCGATGTAGCGCGGGTGCTGGCCGGCCAGGCGCGGTAGCTGCGGCGTCCCCAGCCCCTTGGGGCCGTGGCAGCTGGCGCAGGGCGGCAAGCCGCTGAACTGGTTGCCGCGGTCGAAAATGTATTTGCCGACGGCGAGCAGCTCCTTGTCGCGGGCCGGGCGCGGGCCGACCACCTTGGCCTGGAAGAAAGCGCCCAGCGCCTTCATCTCGGCCGGAGTCAATTCCTCCGCCTGCGGCTTCATCGTGTCGCTGACCCGTTTGCCAGACTTGAAATCGCTCAGCTGCTTGGTGATGTAGTCGGCGTGCTGGCCGGCCAGGCGCGGGAAAACGGCGCTGGCCGCTTCGCCGTTCAGGCCGTGGCAGAGAAAGCAGCGGCCGCTGACGATTTCCTCGGCGCGCGCCAGGTCGCTGGTTTGTGCGGATGCGCCCAGGCAGAAGCCGAGCAGGCCTGCGGCAAGCAGGCGGCGTGTCAGTTGTCCCAATTTATTCCCCAAGTCGATTGTGTGAACTACATTATCAAATAATAATTCTCTTACGTTGGTCTTTCAAACAACATAGGCTCTACCCCCGGCGACTTCCATTGTATCGGCGCCGGGGCGACGCCGCCCGGATCAGGAGACAAGAATGGATAGGCGTAGTTTTTTCAGGAGCACCGCCGCATTGTCCGGCCTGCTCGCCGCGGAATTCGCTCCCTGGCAAACAGTCAGCGCCTGGGCGCGGGAAGTCGACGATTTCGTGCGCGGGCCGGCCGTGCGCGACCATCCGCTGCGCCAGGTTTCGCCGCATGTCTGGATGATTTATTCCCCCGACGGTTTTCCGACCCCGGAAAACCAGGGAATGATGTGCAACCTGACCTTTGTCGATACCGCCCAGGGGCTGGTCGTCATCGATTCCGGCGCTTCGGTGCAGATCGGCGAGATGGCCATCCGGCAGCTGCGCAAGCAGTGGCGCAAGCCGGTGGTGGCCATCATCAACACGCATTATCACGGCGACCACTGGCTGGGAAATCACGCCTTCGTCGACGCCTACGGCAAGGACCTGCCGATCTATGCCCATGCCGGGACGATCAGCGAAGTCCAGGGCGTGCAGGGCAAGCTGTGGCGTACCCTGCTCGAACAATGGACCAACCAGGCGACGCTGGGCACGCGCGTCGAGCCGCCCCGGCTGGCGGTCGCCGATGGCGCCGAATTACGCTTCGGCGATGTCACGCTGCGCATCCACCACTACGGCCGCGTGCATACCCCCGGCGACCTGTGCGTCGAAGTGCTCGAAGACAAGCTGACCTGCGTCGGCGACGTGGCGATGGACAGGCGCATCGCCAACATGGACGACGGCTCCTATCTGGGTACGCTGAAGGCGTATGATCAGCTGGAAAGCAAGGTCGGCAGCCGCATCTGGCTGCCCGGGCATGGTCAGCCGGGGGCGGGTGTCCTAGCCTGGAACCGGGAACTTTTCGAGGGTATTTATCGTCCCTGCGAACAGGCGATCAAGGATGGCTTGCCGCTGGAAGCCGCCAAGGAACTGGTCCTGCGTGACCCGCGCGTGGCATCGCGGGCCCGGGAAACCAAGGGTTTCGATGTGAATATCGGCAAATACGTCAGCCTGGCGTATCTGGAGGCCGAGGCGGCCAGCTTCTAGCTGGCCCTGCATTGGGAGGTTGCGATGAATATGCGCTGGTTTTTCCCGCTGTTGATGCTGTCGCAGTTGGCGCTGGCCGAGGCCCCGTGGGGAACGGTCGACCTGAAAGCGGCTCCCGCGCTGCACCAGAAACATTGCGTGGCCTGTCATGCCCGGATTTACGGCGGTGACGGCAGCAAGATGTACACCCGCGATGGGCGCATGCTGTCGAACCAGCGGGAGTTGCTGCAGCGCGTGGCGTTTTGCAATACGCAGATCAACGCCGGCTTGTTCCCGGAAGAAGAGGCCAGCTTGGCGGCCTGGTTGAACCAGCAGTATTACCACTTCAGCCAGTGAGTCGCCGCTTCGCCAGAGCGGAGACGGCGATCAGCGGCGGCGCGTAAGCCGGGGAATGGCCGGGAAGCCGGTTCAGTTCTCGACTTCGTACACCACGTCGGCGCGGCGATTCTCGGACCACGACGATTCGTCGTGGCCGGTCAGCTTCGGATTGGCTTCGCCCAGGCTCTTGATGCGCACTTGCTTGTCCGCGGCGCCGTTCGAGATCAGTGTCGACCGTACGTTCTCGGCGCGCTTCAGGCCGAGGCGCAGGTTATGGTCGGCGCTGCCCCGCTCGTCGGCATTGCCTTCGATGCGCACGCGCGCCTTCGGATGCTCGGCCAGGTAGCGGGCGTGGGCGCGCAGCGCCGGGTCGTAATCGGCCTTGATGTCGGCGCTGTTCAGGTCGAAATAGACGCTGCGCTGGGTACGCAGGCCGACCGGGTCCATCTTGATCGGCGCGTCGCCCACGGTGCTCGCCGGCGTCGCTGCGGCCACCGATTCCGCCTGCAGTTCGGCCGGTACCGGCTTGCCGAGCAGACCGGGATGCACGCGCAGCGGGCCGCTTTGCGAAATGTGCTTGCTCGGCGGAATGTCGCCTTTCGTCGAGCAGGCAGCCAGCAGGGCGGAAAGCAGGAGGGTGGCAGGCAGTGAGGCGCGCATCGCGGGATCTTTGGTGGCTGGGAGAATGTCGCATGATAGCCGCTCGCCTGTCTGGCGAACAGATGTGAGCCGCATTGAGCGGCATGAATTTTGTATTTCAGAATAAGCAAATTCAAATTTCGTCTTTGTGGTTATATATGAATTCGCTAAATTATTGGCGTCCCCTGTGAGGTAAATCATGACCCAATTCCGTAAATCGATCGCCGCCGTGCTGCTCGGCCTGGTGGCCAGCGCCGCCCTGGCCGACGCGACCCTGCTCAATGCCTCGTACGACGTGGCCCGCGACGTGTACAAGGATTACAACCCGATGTTCCAGAAGTACTGGAAGGCCAAGACTGGCGAAAGCGTCGAGCTGAAGCAGTCGCACGGCGGCTCGACCAAGCAGGTACGCGCTGTGGCCGACGGGCTGGAGGCTGACGTGGTGACCATGAACCAGGCCAACGACATCGAGTTCCTGGCCGACAAGGGCCTGGTCGCCAAGGACTGGGCCAAGAAATTCCCGAACAATGCCTCGCCCTACACCTCGACGATGGTCTTCATTGTGCGCAAGGGTAACCCCAAGGGTTTGAAGGACTGGTCCGATCTGGCGGCGCCCGGCGTGCAGATCATCATTCCGCACCCCAAGAACACCGGCAACGGCCGCAACACCTACCTGTCGGCCTGGGCCTGGGCGCTCAAGCAGCCGGGCGGCAACGACAAGAGCGCGCAGGACTTCCTCGGCAAGCTGCTCAAGAATGCGCCGCTGTTCGCCGCCGGCGGCCGCGACGCGACGACCACCTTCATGCAGCGCAAGATGGGCGATGTGCTGATCACTTTCGAATCCGAAGCCGAGATGATCGCCAAGGAATTCGGCAAGGGCGAGTTCGAAGTCGTCTATCCCAGCCTGACCATGCAGACCGAATTCCCGGTCGCGCTGGTCGAGAAGGTGGTCGACAAGAAGGGCACCCGCAAGCAGGCGCAGGCCTACCTCGACTACCTATGGTCCAAGGAAGGTCAGGAAAACGCCGCACAGAACTATCTGCGCCCGCGCGATCCGGAAATCCTGAAGAAGTACGCCCATTTCTTCCCGGCGGTGAAGACCTTCACGGTCGATGACGTGTTCGGCGGCGCCAACAAGGCCTTTGCTGCCCACTTCAAGGATGGCGGCAGCTTCGACCAGATCTACGCCGGCAAGTAAGCCGCGGCACAGGCCGTTGCCGCCCCGGCAACGGCAGGCTCATCAAAACAAGAAGACTTATTTATGGCGGCAAAATCCCCCCGCGTGTTGCCCGGCTTCGGCCTGGCGCTGGGCTACACGCTGGTTTACCTTTCCCTGCTCATCCTGCTGCCGCTGGGCGGCATGGTGCTCAAGGCGTCCGAACTCGGCTTCGCGCAGATCGTCGACATCGCCCTCGGCGAGCGCGCGCTGGCGGCCTTCCGGGTGACTTTCGGTGCCTCCTTCCTGGCGGCGACCATCAATGCCTTCTTCGGCCTGATCGTGGCCTGGATCCTGGTGCGCTATCCCTTCCCCGGCAAGCGTTTCGTCGATGCCCTGGTCGACCTGCCCTTCGCGCTGCCGACGGCGGTGGCCGGCATCACGCTGGCCACGCTGTACGCCGGCAACGGCTGGCTCGGCCAATACCTCGAGCCGCTCGGCATCAAGGTCGCCTACACGCCGCTCGGCATCGTCTTCGCGCTGACCTTCATCACGCTGCCCTTCGTCGTTCGCACGCTGCAGCCGGTGATCGAGGACATCGAGACCGAAGTCGAGGAGGCTGCCGCCTCGCTCGGCGCCTCGCGCTGGCAGACCTTCGTCAAGGTCATCTTCCCGGCCATCTTCCCGGCGCTGCTCACCGGCTTCGCGCTGGCCTTCGCCCGCGCCGTCGGCGAATACGGGTCGGTCATCTTCATCGCCGGCAACCTGCCGCTGGTCTCCGAAATCACGCCGCTGCTCATCATCTCCAAGCTGGAACAGTACGACGTGCTGGGCGCCACGGCGCTGGCCGTGGTCATGCTCGGCCTGTCCTTCATCATGCTGCTGGCGGTGAACATGCTGCAGTGGTGGACGGCCAACCGCCACAAGAACAGCGAGCCGCTGGAGGTCGCGGCGGCCAAGGCGAGCGGAGGCGGCCAATGAAGTCGAATCGTGCAACGCAGGAACCGGTCTGGGTGCGCTATGCACTGCTGA
>DATGXM010000284.1:0-2049 GCA_035298985.1 Azonexus sp.
GATGAAGGAGCCGAGGATCAGCACCAGCAGGTAGCCGCTGGTGCCGAGCACCGACAGCTTGCGCTCGACCTTGAGGAAGGTCGGCAGCCAGGTGGTGACCGCGTAGTAGGCCCCCATCATGCCGGTGGACAGCAGGCTGGCCAGAATGGTGGTCTTCAACAGGCGCGGCGAAAAGATTTCCCAGAAATTGCCGCCGCCTTCGGCCTTCTTCTTGGCCTGGGTAGCGTGGAAAACCTCGGGGTCCGTGATGTTGCAGCGGATGTAGAAGATCAGGAAAGCCGGCAGGATGCCCAGCCAGAACAGCACGCGCCAGGCCTGCTCGGCCGGCAACACGGCATAGACCGCCCAGAAGGCGATGGCGGCAGCGCCCCAGCCCACCGCCCAGCTGCTCTGGACGAGGCCGACCGCCTTGCCGCGATGCTTGGCCTGGATCATTTCGGCGATCAGCACGGCGCCGACCGACCATTCGCCGCCGAAGCCGAAGCCCTGCATGGCGCGGGTGAAGAAAAGCTGCTCGAAGGAATTGGTGAAGCCGGACAGGAAGGTGAACAGCGTGAACCACATCACCGTCCATTGCAGGACGCGAACGCGGCCGTACTTGTCGGCCAGGATGCCCGCCGCCCAGCCGCCGATGGCCGAGGTGACGAGGGCGCCGGTGGCGATATAGCCGGCTTCCACCTTGCTCATGGTCCACGCCGCCATCAGCGTCGGGATCAGGAAGGTGTAGATCATGTAATCGAAGGCATCGACCCCGTAGCCGGCGAAAGCGGCGACGAGCGTCTTCCTTTCATTCTGGTTTGTTTCGGATATCCACACGTTTGTCTCCTTGATGAGTGGATTAAAAACCGCCGCTATCGCTCTTTGGCGAAATCCGGCGAAGAAGTGCTCTCTCTTTAAATCAAAACTGCTCGCCCAAACGTCATTCCCGCGCAGGCGAGAATCCAGATGCCCCGCTTTTCCTGGGTTCCCGCCTTCGCGGGAACGACAATGCTGGGGTTTTCCTCTGCCAGGCTAAAAAGCCAGTTCGCTGTCCAGCATGTCGGTCACCAGCATGGCGCCCGGCGCATGGGTGATGCAGATTTCCGGCTTGGCCTCCATGACCACGGCCTGCGGCGTCACGCCACAGGCCCAATAGACGGGCATCTCGCCGGGCAGGATGTCCACCGCATCGCCGAAGTCCGGCTTGGCCAGGTCGGCGATGCCGATCAGCGCCGGATCGCCCAGATGCACCGGCGCACCATGCACCGCCGGCACACGGGCCGTGACCTGCACGGCGCGGATGGCGTTGGCCGGCGTCATCGGCCGCATCGACACCACCATCGGGCCGTGGAACGGACCGGCCGGTGCCGTCAGGATATTGGTCCGGTACATCGCAACATTCTTGCCCTGCGCGACGTGGCGTAGCGGAATGCCGGCGTCGATCAGCGGCTGTTCGAAGGAGAAGGAGCAGCCGATGACGAAGGTGACGAAATCGTCGCGCCACAAGGCGCGGATGTCGGTCACTTCCTCGACCAGCTCGCCCTTGCGCCAGACGCGGTAGAGCGGCACATCGGTACGGATGTCGAGGTCGGCGCCCAGGCGCGGCAGGCCGGGGTCGCCCGGCTCGGACACGGCGAGCAGCGGGCAGGGCTTGGGATTGCGCTGGCAGAAGCGCAGGAAATCGTTGGCCAGGGCGGCGGGCAGGATGACCACGTTGCCTTGTACGAAATGCGGCGCGGTGCCGCTGGTATGCCCCGCCCAGCGGCCGGAACGAATGGCCTGGCGTGCTTCCAGGCCGGTTTGGGCGAGCAGCTGCGTTGGCGCAGCCGAAGTCACTGTCGTCACATTTGTCTCCGTTTGTTTTGTCATGTGCGCCGAGTATGCGCTGACGATTTCGAAGCCCCCAAACGAAAAATTTCTTTGTGAGTCCATCGATTTTTTTGGAGTCAGATGCCGCGCGGACGGCTTTTCGGCGCTAAGCTGTGCGACGGGCGGCGCCGTGTTGCCCCTGCCCCAATCGCCAGGAGAGCCCGTGAATCTGCGTTTTGTCGAAGCCTTTGTCTGGGTCGC